>NZ_JBCNNS010000269.1:0-3063 GCF_039594335.1 Raoultella sp. | reverse complement strand
CCAACGCCCAGCGCAATCAAAGCTGGACGGAGATGCTGGGGCTTAACGCCTTTGCGCTGTTTAAAAACAAGCGCATGGCTATCTTCTTTATCTTCTCGATGATGCTCGGTGCCGAACTGCAAATCACTAATATGTTCGGCAACACCTTCCTGCATAACTTCGATAAAGATCCGCTGTTTGCCGGCAGCTTTATCGTCGAGCACGCGTCAGTGCTGATGTCGATTTCGCAGATCTCCGAAACGCTGTTTATCCTGACCATCCCGTTCTTCCTTAGCCGCTACGGCATTAAGAACGTGATGCTGATTAGTATCGTGGCGTGGATGCTGCGCTTCGGCCTGTTCGCCTTTGGCGACCCGACACCGTTCGGCACTGTACTACTGGTGCTGTCGATGATCGTCTACGGCTGCGCCTTCGACTTCTTCAACATCTCCGGTTCGGTGTTCGTTGAGAAAGAGGTTCGTCCGGAAATCCGCGCCAGCGCCCAGGGGATGTTCCTGATGATGACCAACGGCTTCGGCTGTATTCTTGGCGGGATGGTGAGCGGCAAAGTGGTTGAGCACTTTACCGTCGAGGGGATCACTGACTGGCAAAGCGTGTGGCTGATTTTCGCCGGTTATTCGCTGGTGCTGGCCTTTGCCTTCGTGGCGCTGTTCAAATACAAACACGTCAGACAACCGACCGCCGCCCAGCAGAGCGCGTGATCGTCAAAAGCAAAACGCCCCGCCTGTTCAGCGGGGCGTTTTTTTATCCCTTCAGCACGTAGCCATACAGCCGCTTAATGCCATCCGGATCCGTTTCGCTGTAAACCCCCTGCAGCTCCGGCGAGAAGCCCGGCAGCATATTGACTCCCTCCTCCAGCGCGAGGAAATAGCGCAGTACCGCCCCGCCCCAGATCTCACCGGGCACCACGCATAATACCCCTGGCGGATAGGGCAGCGCCCCCTCTGCCGCAACGCGGCCTTCCGCCTCGCTCAGACGCACCAGCTCCACGTTGCCGCGGATAAATTCGCGGTTAGCATCCTGCGGATTCATCACCACGCGCGGGAAGCTCCGTTTACGGAACATCTCCTTTTGCAGGCTCTTCACATCAAAGCTGACGTACAGATCGTGCATCTCCTGGCACAGCTCGCGGAGTGTGTAATCGCGATAGCGCACCGGATATTTGTTGTAGATGGTCGGCAGCACGTCAGCCAGCGGCGTATCCGACTCAATATGCTGTTCGAACTGCCCCAGCATCGCCACCAGCTGCGCCATTTTTTCGGCGCTCTCCGCCGGCGTCAGCAGGAACAGAATCGAGTTGAGATCGCACTTCTCCGGCACGATGCCGTTTTCACGCAGATAATGCGCCAGAATGGTTGCCGGGATGCCAAACTCACTGTACTCCCCACTTTCAGCGTCAATGCCCGGGGTGGTCAGCAACAGCTTGCACGGGTCGACAAAATACTGGTCGTCCGCATAGCCCTCAAAACCATGCCAGCGCGCGTCGGGTTCGAAGCTGAAGAAGCGGCGCTCCCGGGCGATCGCCTCGGTCGGGTGATCCTGCCATGGACGCCCCGCCACCACTGGCGGAATAAAGGGCTGGATCATCTTGCAGTTAGCGATGATCGCTTTCCGCGCCTCGATGCCCAGCGCCACACACTCGGCCCACAGGCGGCGGCCGCTCTCACCTTCATGAATTTTGGCGTTGACGTCCAGCGCGGCAAACAGCGGATAGAACGGGCTGGTGGAGGCATGCAGCATAAAGGCGTTATTCAGCCGCTTGTGCGGACAGAAACGCGCCTGGCCGCGCAGATGGTTATCCTTTTTATGGATCTGCGACGTCTGTGAGAAGCCGGCCTGCTGCTTGTGCACGGACTGGGTGACAAAAATACCCGGATCGTCCGGGGTCAGCTCCAGCAGCAGCGGCGAGCAGTCGGCCATCATCGGGATAAACTGCTCATAGCCCACCCACGCCGAGTCGAACAGGATGTAATCGCAGAGGTGGCCTATTTTATCCACCACCTGGCGGGCGTTATAGACCGTGCCGTCGTAGGTCCCCAGCTGGATCACCGCCAGACGAAACGGGCGGGAGGCATTGGCTTTCTCAGGCGCCGCTTCGCGGATGAGATCCCGCAGGTAATGCTCATCAAAGCAGCGCTCGTCAATGCCGCCGATAAAACCGAACGGATTGCGCGCGGCTTCAAGATAGACCGGCGTCGCCCCCGCCTGAATCAGCGCCCCGTGATGGTTTGACTTGTGGTTGTTACGATCGAACAGCACCAGATCGCCGCGGGTCAACAGCGCATTGGTCACGACTTTGTTGGCCGCCGAGGTGCCGTTGAGGACGAAGTAGGTTTTATCCGCATTGAACACTTTCGCAGCGAACTTCTGCGCGTGCTTGGCCGACCCTTCGTGGATCAGCAGATCGCCTAATTTCACATCGGCGTTGCACATGTCGGCGCGAAAGACATTTTCGCCAAAAAAGTCATAGAACTGACGGCCTGCAGGGTGCTTTTTGAAAAACGCCCCGTGCTGATGCCCCGGACAGGCAAAAGTGCTGTTATCCATCTCGACGTACTGGGTCAGAGTATTGAAAAACGGCGGCAGCAGACGCGCTTCATAATCACAGGCCGCCGCCTCCAGCTCCAGCCACTCCTGATCTTTACCGGCGATCACCGCCTGCACCCCCTCTGGCCTCTCGACCGCCGTCTCACTCAGCAGGTAGACCGGCAGATTAAATCCGCTGCGTCTGAGGAGAGCAAGGATGCCGCTGCGACTGTCCGCCGCGGTGATGACGACTGCCGCCACATCGGTAAAATCGGTACTGTCCAGCGCCACAACGCGACGGTGGGTGGACAAGCGGGTGACCAGCTCGCAGCTGGCGGCAATGTGCATGGATTTCATAAGCGCAAATGCCCGTATCGGGAGTGTAAAAATCTCAGACAAGGAAACCTTGCCCAACGATGTGTCCGGGTCTGACGGATTTCAGCTCCGACCGCCGGACATCAGTAAAAGCAGACGCGTCCGATCTTACTGTTGCCCTACAGTGAGCATACGTGTCCTTCACCGCATGGTGAACAGAGG
>NZ_JBCNNS010000268.1:0-3086 GCF_039594335.1 Raoultella sp. | reverse complement strand
TGGCGGCCTCGTTACGCCGTCGCTATCCGGGCCTGGTCATTTGGGGCGTGACCGCCAGCGCGCTGCCGCAGTCACGGGAGGCGTGTCTGGCCAGCGGCATGAATATGTGTCTGTTTAAGCCGGTGTCGGTTCAGACGCTGAGCCATGAGCTCAGCCGTTTAGCGGGGGGCCGCGCATCACCTAACGTCACCCGGCACCTGAAGCTCAGCGTGCTGACCGAAAATACGGGGGGAGACCAGGCGCTGATGACTGAAATACTGGAGACGTTCCGCGATGCGTCGGCCACAGATTTGCAGGCCGCCGGACAGGCTATCGCCCGGCATGAACCGCAGACCTTTCTGCGAGCGCTGCACCGTCTGCACGGTTCAGCACAAATTCTGGGGATTACTGCGCTACAACAATTGTGCGCCCCTTTTGAGGCTAAGCGACCTGATTCGCTGACGCCGGCAAGCTGTCTGGAGGTGGTACAGCACATCACCGGCGTCATGCGCGAGATCGACGGCGAAATCAACGCCCTGATCGGCCGCTAGCCGTTCCGCTCGGGCAGTCCGCCTGCCCGAGCGTTAAGGGGACATCCATGTCAGTTTCTTCCTCTGCGCTCTATCAGGGTGGAACGAGGATCAGTTGCCTGCCACCAGCATCTCGCTATCCACCACAATGCCCTCTTCAGCGCCCTTCAGCACCAGATTCGCTTCGTAATACTTCCCGGCTTTCAGCAGTTTTTGCGCCTGCGCCACCGCTTTACGGGTCTGGTTGAGCGGCATCAGATACTGGTTCTCGATCACGCCGATGCCGGCCAGACGCAGGGTATCAATAGCCCCTTTCTGGTCACCTTTCGCCAGCTTTTCGTTGGCAGATTTAATGGCACTCTCTTTTTCCGGTGTGGCCACGTAGTCTTCAGACAGGGCGACGGTCGCGTTGATCACCACATAGCGATCGGCGATCATTTTTGCTGTGGCGTCAGTTTTCACGAACTTCGCCCAGCTGGCGTCATCGGCGGCCAGCAGCGCGGCGGCGTCGTCTGTCAGTTTTTTGGCGCTCTCCGGCTGGCCGTGGAACAGCGCCAGACGGGCGAACTGGACGTCGCGCATCGCGTTCGCGCCCTGCACCGCCACCTGCAGCACATCGGCAGCTTCTTTCTGTACCTGCGCCGTGGCTGCCGCGGTTGGCGCTGCCGTCGCGCTGTCTGCCGCCCACACCGGAGAGGTACCCATCATGGTTGCCAGCAGGCTCGCCAGAATGACTTTTTTCATTGTTAACTCCTGATTAAAATCGGTAAGCATCACCAAACGCAGCCAGCTTAAAAAATATCGTGGTTATTGAGAATCAGAGCCCGGAAGCGATATTGCGGGCCTGGTCTGACAGCTGTCAGACCAGGCGTATAAAGTGACCTCGGCGCTCTTATTTACGCCTGGCGATACCGCGGCCTACTATTTTTCTCAGACATTTTTTTTGGCCCGCGGAATAAACCATACGTTTATTTCAGCACCAGGCCGCCTACCGGGATCTGCGGAGCAATTATGTTTATGTTTAGCCATTACACTTTAAATGCGTTTAGTCCACGCATCTTCTTACGATATAAACGGCATGCCGGCATGATGGCCGCCCTGCTGTTTATCTGCGGGGCCTGTTGCCTGGCCTGGCCGTTGGTCGCCGGTTGGTATCTCGCCGTGGTAACCGGCATGTTGTTGATGATCTGTGGCTTCTATTCACTGTACAGCTTGATTGTCTTCCGCCAGCAGCACTGGAAATCACGCCTGGTGGCGCTGATCTTCGCCATCGCCTGGATCGTGCTCGGCCTGAGCTTTGTCGTCAATCCCCTCAACGGTATGAGCAGTCTGGCCATTTTATTTGGCTTTTTATTTGTTCTCGGCGGTATTTCCCGCATCGTCAGCGGATGTAAAACCCGAAAACAAAGCGGCGCTGGCTGGAATATTTTTATTGGCCTGCTGGATTTACTTATCGCCTGTCTGTGGCTGGCCATGAATCCGCAGCAAAGCTGGTTATTTATCACCGCATTTATCGGCGTTGAAATGATATTTAGCGCCATCGGCTTTCTGGTCCTGCGCAATAAGATGAAGCACGCCCAGGCTTAAGCCATATTTTATCACTGGAGAAGAAAATGAATTTACCTAAAGCACTCGTGTTGACCGCGGCGGCCACCACATTCTGTCTGATGACCAGCCCGGCGTTCGCGGTTCAGGAAACCACACCGCAGAATATGACCTGTCAGGAGTTTATGGATATGAACCCGAAAAGCATGACCCCCGTGGCCTTCTGGGTCGTGAATCGCAACACCGACTTCAGCGGCGGCGACTATGTCGACTGGCATGAAGTCGAGACCGTCTCGGTGCCAAAAATGTTGCAGCAGTGCCACAAGAACCCCGCCGCTAAACTCGGCGATCTCAGCGCGGTCATCAAAAAATAACCCTGCTCCCCGGCGTCCTGCCGGGGAAAGTTAACCTCGTTACCCGCCGGACCCGTCTCACTTATCGATACCGCTACGCTACAGCAATCGCCTGTCGGATGCCCTGTTCTCCATGGCGCGTATCGAGGAGACTAGGCCTGATGCTTGCGCTTGAACTGGCTGGCGTCAATATCGTACTGCTTCATTTTGCGCCACAGGGTAGTGCGGCCGATATTGAGCAGCTGCGACATCTCCTGCACCCGCCCGCTGGTCACTCGGGCGGCGTGAATAATAGCTTCCTTTTCGATGGCGCTAAAGGTCAGGCTGGCCGGCAGCAGCGATGACGCGCTATCCCCGCCCGGCCGCTCGGAAAAGAGATATTCCGGCAGATTACTCAGGCGAATGTGGCCGTTGTCGCTGCTGATGGCGATATTCTCAATGACGCTGTTGAGCTCAAAATCATTCCCCGGCCACGAGTAGGCCACCAGCTGCGCCAGCGCGTCATCGTCCACTTTCAGTCGCGAAGAGAAACGCTTCTCCAGGCTTTTCAGGCGGTTATGCACCAGCGACGGAATACTGTTGCGTCGGGCGCGCAGCGGCGGGATGACGATCTCGAACGAGTGCAGCGCATAGTACAGCTGGCGGCTAAAGCGGTTCTGCTCCACCAGGTTGGCCAGAT
>NZ_JBCNNS010000267.1:0-3166 GCF_039594335.1 Raoultella sp. | reverse complement strand
TTTTCCGCCGCGGTGCGGGTGGTAAACGCCACTGAATCGTCGTAGCTGCCGTCAACACGCACCACCTCAGCGCCCTGCTCGCGGATCGCCGCGGCACGGCGTTCGCTGACGCCCTTATGGATGTAGATCACCGCGCGGCAGCCCAGCCGGGCGGCGGCGGCGGCGACAGCGCGGCCGTGGTTGCCGTCCGTCGCGCAGGTGATGGTCATGCGCCCGGCCACGTCACGCACCTCGGCGCTATCAACTTCAGCGGGCGTGACCGCTCTGCCCAGCGCCTGTTCCGCGACCGTCAGCACCAGACGGATAACCGCGTGTGCGCCGCCGAGGGTTTTAAAACTTTTCAGCGAAGAGCGCTGCCCCTCATCTTTGATATACAGCTCCGCGATGCCCAGCGAGCGGGCCAGTTCCGGCAGCCGGTACAGCGGCGTTTCGCGATATTCGAAACCACGCAGGCGATCGTTTATTTCCGCTACGCGCTCGGGGCGAAAAGGATCGTATTCTGCGGCATCGCCGGAATTAACCAGCCGGTCGGAAGCATTTATATGAAGTTGCATCTCTCTATCCTTGCTGTCAAAGTGACACAGAGAATATATGATCCCGAATAAGATAAGTGCTGTCGTAATATGAGGTAAAAAAGAGAAAATTTCTCTTATGGTTAATTTAAGGGGCGATAATGGCGAAAGCGCTTAAAGCGATAGACGAGTTCGATAAAAAAATACTTCATATAATTCAGGTTGATAACCAGACAACCGTCAGAGAAATCGCCGAAAAAATTAATCTTTCACTTCCCGCGGTGGCGAAAAGGCTACAGCGTCTGAAGGCTCAGGGATATATTATCCATAACAAAAGCATATTATCACCCGAGCTACTGGGAATTAACAACACCATTATTGTTAACGTCTCGGTAGAGAATGAAGCGGTAAAAGAACTGGATGAAATTCGCGAACGTTTTCTCAGCTGCCCGCAAATTCAGCACTGTTATTATGTCACCGGCGATATTGATTTTGTGTTAATTCTGGCAGTTAAAGATATGCAGGAGTATGAGCGGCTAACCCGCGAACTGTTTTTTGAGGGCGGCAACGTACGCCGTTTCCGCACCTACGTGGCGATGGAGCGGGTTAAATCTTCGCAGGATCTGTCGCTGGGGCACTTATAAACGTTAATAAGAAAAAACTATTTTACCGCGAGCGAAGATTGCGGGCACCTCACCGAACATCACTGCAGGTGAGGTGCAACTAAACGGGGAGTTCGTACATATAGTCAAACTCGGAGCGACCCAACGGAAACTGTGGGGATCTTTAAGGGGTCAGTTTGGATATCGAATCTATGGTCACTCCCGTTTTTGCAACACTGATTTTCGACGATATCATTGGCTTGCTTAAATCTATCCGGCGTCTGAATCGCGCCACGATGAGTTCCTCGCCTGATGAACCTCAGAAAAATTATACGGCTTCAGATGAGCCATTCCGATATACAGGTTCTTCAACAGGCCGGTCGGCCGTTTGTATCATCAATGATCAGTATTCGCAAAACCAGATAAGTGATTGTTTAAAAAATTATTGCTGTAGTCGAGACTTACGATGCGAACGTCTGTTGTCGCGTCGTAAGCGCCCAGGCTATTCTGGCCAGCTTGTTTGCCAGTGCGCAGGTCACAACAAAGTTGCTTTTTCTGCACAGCAATTCCCTGACCCAGTCCGCCAGTTTGCCTTTCTGGTGTTCCAGTTTTTGTATGAACACTCTGGCGCACTGAACAAGCAAGGTTCGAATCTTTTTGTTACCTCGTTTGCTGATGCCCAACAGAGTTGTTCGACCACCGGTGCTGTACTGACGTGGAACCAGCCCCGTTGCTGCTGCGAAGTCACGACTGCTGGCGTAGTGTTTCCCATCGCCAAGCTCAGTGGAAATAGTACTGGCCGTCATAGTTCCCACACAGGGAATGGTCAGTAAACGTTGTCCGACCTCATCCTCATTTAACTTTTGCTTTAACTGAGCTTCCAGATCCTTTATTTGCTCAAGAAGATAATAGTAATGTTGCTGCAATCTCTGCAGTAACTGACTGAGATACAATGGTAAACTATTATCTTCAAGGATAATGCTCAGTCGGCTGATAATAGTAGGTCCCCTCGGGACGCTGATACCAAACTCCAGCAGGAAAGCATGCATCTGATTAGTCGTTTTAACCTTATCCTGAACAAATGATTCTCGTACCCGATGCAAAGTACGCATTGCCTGCTGAGATTCCGTTTTTGGCTGAACGAAACGCATTGATGGGCGTGATGCTGCCTCACAGATAGCTTCAGCATCAACGAAATCATTTTTGTTGGTTTTAACGAATGGACGGACAAATTGTGGTGATATCAGCTTTGGAAAATGCCCAAGTTCGACCAGTTTTCGCGCCATAAAATGAGAACCGCCACAGGCTTCCATCGCAACGGTTGTTGTAGGGCAAGCAGCCAGAAATTCAATCAGCTTTGGTCGGGTAAACTTTTTACGGTAAACCGCTTTCCCATGACGGTCCTGACAATGGACGTGGAAAGAATTTTTACCCAGATCGATACCAATGAGCGCAATGTTTTCCATGATGGTTCTCCAAATGAAAGCCTGTCCTCAGCATAGTACCGGGAAGGAGGGAGTGACCATCTCATTAATTATTGTACTATAAGGACTTCCCCGGCATGTCAACGCCGGTGTTTATGGTTTCTGTCTGCTCTTCAGTAAAAAATATGACTTTCTGATGTCGTTCCTGATCGGCCTGTTTGCCACGATATTTTCCAAGCGTGTGTGCCCGTTCAATTCCCTGTTTTTGCCGCTGGCGGCGGCTCAGCCAGTCCTTATGTGACATTGCTGCCATCAGGTCGATCAGCATGTTATTGATGGCGGTTATTACGGCACGGGTGATCGGGTCAGTCTGTGAAGGGTCTTTATCTGACTCCTCCCGGATTTAGCCGTAATAATCCCCCATCCTTGTTTGTAATGGCAATGTGGTGGTTATATTCATGGTCAGGAAGCGATCGACATGCGATTGAAATTCCTGACCATGAACAGTAGCGCCCTTACAGGGCGAGCGTCATCGCTTCGCGATTCCGAGGGTTTGCATGCCATGAGCCCCGTTTTATACTCTGCGGCATGTATATTCCACGTCCCGCAAAGTTGCTTTTCACCGTCG
>NZ_JBCNNS010000266.1:0-3173 GCF_039594335.1 Raoultella sp. | reverse complement strand
ATACAATGACGCGCCAAAAAGAGGAATTTAAACCTATCCATGCCGGGGAAGTCGGCATGTACGTGTGTGGTATTACGGTTTACGATCTCTGTCACATTGGCCATGGCCGTACCTTTGTCGCCTTCGATGTTGTTTCGCGCTACCTGCGTTTTCTGGGGTACAGCCTGAAATACGTGCGTAACATTACTGACATCGACGATAAAATCATTAAGCGCGCTAATGAGAATGGCGAGAGCTTTGTGGCGCTGGTGGATCGCATGATCGTTGAAATGCACAAAGATTTTGATGCATTAAATATTCAGCGCCCGGACAGTGAGCCACGTGCAACCCACCATATTCACGAAATTATCGAGATCACGGAAAAGCTGATCGCACGCGGTCATGCCTACGTTGCGGATAACGGTGACGTGATGTTCTCCGTGCCGACGGACCCAACCTACGGTGCGCTTTCCCGTCAGGATTTGGACCAGCTTCAGGCCGGTGCCCGCGTTGATGTTGTTGACGTGAAGCGCAACCCCATGGACTTCGTCTTGTGGAAGATGTCCAAAGAGGGCGAACCGAGCTGGCCCTCTCCGTGGGGCGAAGGGCGTCCTGGCTGGCACATTGAGTGTTCGGCGATGAACTGCAAACAGCTGGGCAACCATTTCGATATTCACGGCGGCGGCTCGGATCTGATGTTTCCGCACCATGAAAACGAAATTGCACAATCTACCTGTGCGCATGGCGGCGAGTACGTTAACTACTGGATGCACTCCGGGATGGTAATGGTTGACCGCGAGAAGATGTCTAAATCACTCGGCAATTTCTTCACCGTGCGTGACGTGCTGAAGTATTACGACGCGGAAACCGTGCGTTACTTTCTGATGTCCGGCCACTACCGTAGCCAGCTGAACTACAGCGAAGAGAACCTGAAACAGGCGCGTTCTGCGCTGGAACGTCTGTATACCGCGCTGCGCGGGACCGACAAATCGGCAGAGCCGGCCGGTGGCGAGGCTTTCGAAGCACGCTTTATTGAGGTGATGAACGACGACTTCAACACCCCTGAAGCCTACTCCGTTCTGTTCGATATGGCGCGTGAAGTGAACCGCCTGAAGACGGAAGATGTCGCTGCGGCTAACGCTATGGCTGCACATATGCGCAAACTCTCCGACGTGCTGGGGCTGCTGGAGCAGGAGCCGGATGTCTTCCTGCAAAGTGGCGCGCAGGCTGATGACGGCGAAATTGCGGAAATCGAGCAGCTGATTCAGCAGCGCCTGGATGCGCGTAAAGCGAAAGACTGGGCCGCTGCGGATGCCGCGCGTGACCGTCTCAATGAGATGGGGATCGTGCTGGAAGATGGCCCGCAGGGCACCACCTGGCGCCGCAAGTAGTTCCATTCTCTCTTTTTTTGCCGGGGCTATCCCCGGCATTTTTTTGCTCAGACTCAGGTCAATGCACGAAGCGCCTTCCCTCTATTTCGCATTCTTCCCTCTCCGTCAACCCGCATGTGGGAAGTTAACTCTGTTATCGGAGAAGACGTAGGCAGAAGGTGGCGCAGGTAGGTTACGGCGGCAGTAAAGGTATTTGGTTATGCAACGGCGAAAACGCTGGTGCTGAAGATAGTGGCTAATGCGTTGGATGGGGATAAAATTAAGGCGCCTGTTGTGGCGCCTTAATTTTTTACTCGGTAACTGTCACGCTCTGGCCTTCAAAACTCACCGTTTGACCGGCGACGATTTTGCAGCGTTTGCGGGTTTCGACCGCGCCGTTGACTTTGACCAGACCGTCGGCAATGGCGATTTTTGCCTGCGCGCCGCTTTCGCTCCAGCCTTCCAGCTTCAGCAGATCGCACAGTTCAACGTGCGGGTGTTTGCCCAGTGAAAAATTCGCCATCTCAAGCCTCCTGAATATCGTGATACTCTTCGCACGCCTGCAGCGTGTTTTGAATGAGCGTAGCAACGGTCATCGGGCCGACGCCGCCGGGAACCGGTGTGATGTATGACGCGCGCGCGGCGGCATCTTCATAGACGACATCGCCAACCACTTTGCCGTTTTCCAGACGGTTAATACCGACATCCACCACAATGGCGCCTTCTTTAATCCATTCGCCCGGAATAAATCCCGGTTTACCCACCGCGACGATCAGCAGGTCGGCGTTTTCGACGTGATGACGCAGGTTTTTGGTAAAACGGTGGGTGACGGTGGTGGTGCAGCCTGCCAGCAGCAGCTCCATGCTCATCGGACGGCCCACGATGTTCGATGCGCCGATAACCACGGCATTCAGGCCGTAGGTATCTATATTGTACCGCTCAAGCAAGGTGACGATACCGCGCGGCGTGCACGGGCGCAGTCGCGGGGCACGCTGACACAGGCGGCCGACGTTGTAGGGGTGGAAACCGTCTACATCTTTGTCTGGGGCGATACGCTCCAGCACTTTCACGTTATCAATTCCGGCAGGCAGCGGCAGCTGTACCAGAATACCGTCGATAGCGGTATCGGCATTCAACGTATCAATCAGCTCCAGCAATTCCGCCTCGCTGGTGGTTTCCGGGAGATCGTATGAGCGGGAGACAAATCCCACCTCTTCACACGCTTTGCGCTTGCTGCCGACATAAATCTGCGATGCCGGGTTGCTGCCGACCAGTACGACGGCTAAGCCTGGGGCGCGTTTTCCTGCCGCAGTGCGGGCCTGCACTTTCTCCGCAACCTCAGAGCGTACCTGCTGCGCAATCGTTTTACCGTCAATAATTTTTGCTGCCATCAGAGAGAAGATTCCATCTGTATCGTAACGAAAGGGGGATACGGATATTTTGTCAGAAGCCAGCCTCGCTGTCAGTCCTCGTTTGAGTTTTTATCCCTCTTTGGCAAAACTAAGGGGCAAAGACACTGTGGTTTAAAAGGAAATTTGACGCATTTATGGGGGATTGGGGCTATTTATTGTCGCGAGATGGATAAGTGCTGAAAACTGGCGCTGGACGAACTTTGCGCAATGTTTGTCGTATATGTAGGCAAGTTCGTTATGCCGTAGCAGTTTCATGGCAAAATGCATTGACTCACTGAGTGTTGACCGTATAATTCCAGGCGGTTTCACTCCATGGAATATCCGCATTTCAGTGCGCCCTTAGCTCAGCTGGATAGAGCAACGGCCTTCTAAGCCGTAGGTCACAGGTTCGAACCCTGTAGGGCGTACCATT
>NZ_JBCNNS010000265.1:0-3070 GCF_039594335.1 Raoultella sp. | reverse complement strand
CTAAAAAAGCCTGTATTTAAATCAGGCATTATTCCAGGTAAATTCGTAGCGCTCGGGGCGGATATAAAAAATCGAATGCTCGGCGCAGATATCGTCACTAAACCATGATGTGCGCTCCAACTGAAATAATGGCGCACCTTTACTCACCTTGAGGAGAGCAGCCAGAGTCTTATCGGCAAATTGCATTCTTATCCGGACTTCAGATCGCAAAATGGGTCGACCGGCGCTGCTCTCCAGTAAGGCCCAGGTCGGTTGTTGCTCGATGTCCTGCCAGCTCAACTCGCTATTGAAGACGGAGAAATGGCTGTACCCCACGGCGATTGGCTCATCGTCGACCCGATGCAAACGGGTAATATAGGTTAGCCCGGCCACATTCTTAAACAACTCACGTAGCGGTTCCGGCATTGCGACCGTTTGTTTATCAAGCAGCACCATGCTGGCATTAAGCCCTTGCTGTTTCAATGATTCGTGAAAACTGCGCATTACGTTGATACCGTGGGCAACTTTTTTACCAGAGGCGTAAGTGCCCTTCCCCTGTTTGCGCTCGACCAATCCATTATCGGCTAAATACTTCAGCGCTAATCTGACCGTCACCCGGCTCACCGCAAAACGCTGTTCAAGCGCGGCCTCCGAAGGGAGTTTTCCACTCGGATTATACACTCCGGCCGCAATTTCCTGCTGCAACGTATCGGCAATCTGCCGGTACAAAGAGGTTAAATTTTCCCTTACCAACGTCATTTCTTGAACCTCATCCGCTCGTATTCCGTTTAGATCTATATTAGTCAAAAGCTATCTTAGGCTAATTTGTATTAATACGTATTATAACATCATTGCCTTTGATTTTCTCACAGAGTGGCAGCGATGAATATGAAAACTACCGCCGCGCTGGCGGTCAACGATATCACTTTTAGCTATCCCGGCGGTGCGCCGGTGTTTGACCATTTCAGTTTTCATGCCCGAGACGGTGAGTTTGTGGTGCTGCTCGGGCCATCGGGCTGTGGCAAAAGCACTTTGCTCAATCTGCTGGCAGGGTTTACACAACCTCATCGGGGTTGCGTTCAGGTACAGGGTGAGTCTATTCGCCCGGAAAATGACCGGCTCGGTTATGTATTTCAGCAGCCGCAGCTGTTTAGCTGGCTTAGCGCGTTGGAAAACGTTCGCTTTGGCCTGCGCATGCGCCAGCGCGGTGACAAGGCAAAGCAGCGTGCTGTTGCGCGCGATTACCTCGAGCGAGTCGGTCTGGCCCATGCCGCCGATCTGCTGCCACATCAGATGTCCGGCGGTATGCAACAGCGCGTCTCGCTGGCTCGCGCGCTGGCGCTGGAGCCGCAGGTACTGTTGATGGACGAGCCCTTTGCTGCACTAGACGCGATTACTCGCAGCGAAATGAATGAAGAAACATTGCGTCTGTGGTCGTCGCTGGGTCAAACGACACTGTTTATTACTCATGATATTGAAGAAGCGGTGTTTCTCGCCGATCGGGTGATTATTTTAAATCTGGCCCCCGGCGGTATCCACAGCGAACTGGAAATCGACCTGCCACGACCGCGCAGCAATCTCGAAACGCGACAATTACCGGCATTTCTTGCTTATCGCAATGAACTCCTGTACCGCATCAGCGAAGTGATGCAGCAGATACCTAAAACAGTAAATCACTAAACGGAAGACTTATGGGTAAGACTACTTTTGCTTTGCTGATATCAGGGATACTTCTTTCTTCACAGACTCAGGCAGCGGATAGCTCGCCCCTCCGTATCGGCTGGGTCTATGCGTTGGCGAATGCTCCGGCGTTGATCGCCGAAAAAGAAGGATTTTACAAACAAGAAGGCCTCAACGTCGAGCTGACATCCTTCGGCGACGGTCCGGTTATCTCTCAGGCGCTGGCGGCGCATCAGCTCGATGCCGCCTATATTGGCGCGCCGCCGGTATTTCAATGGTACTCACGCGGGCTAAAGGGTCAGATTATCGCCAAGGTTAACAGTGGGCAGGCCGCGCTTATCACCAGTAAAAATAGCGGTATCAATCAGCTGTCAGATCTCAAAGGCAAGCGCATAGCAGGAGTCAAGAAAGGCAGCGGTATGGATGTTCTGCTGCGCGGGCTGGTGCTACAACGCCAGGCCAAACTCACGCCGGACAAAGACATGCAGATTGTCGATATGCCCGCCGGCAATATGCTGGCCGCGCTGAATCAGGGTGTGGCCAACGCGGCCTTTACCTGGGAACCCTTCGTAAGCGAAGCCTTGCTGCGCGGCGATTCAAAACTGTTGTTCGACGTGAACCAGGCTCAGCCCAATTACCCCTGGTATGTGCTGACGGCACTGCCAGAGACACTTAAAGACCGCCCTGATGACGTGATCAAGCTGCTCAAAGCTCATGATAAAGCAGTCAACTTCATCAATCAGCGCCCTGACGAAGCCGATAAGATTATTGCCGATGCCTTCAAGTTACAGGCGGTAAAAACGCTGGATGGCAAGGTGATCAGCCCCGAAGATTTAGTGAAAGAAGCACGTAAGCGCATTCACTGGTCAGTTTCCCTGACCGCACAGGATAAAAACTTTATCCAGTCGCTGATGGCTGATTCACATCAGTTGGGTTACATGGACCAGGTGCCGAATATCGATCAGGTTGTTAACACCCAGTGGTTGCAAAAAGCAGGGTTTCAACCGTGAAAAAAATCAGACCCAACTGGGGATGGGCCTCGCTGCCGTTCCTGTTAGTGGTATGGATTGCCGTTGCCAGCCGCTATCCCAGCTATATTCTGCCGCAGCCCTGGGATGTCTGGCATGAGGCCCTGCGCTGGTTCGGTGACGGTTCTATCTGGCCACAGCTGGGATCCAGCCTGCTCGAAGAGTTTGTTGGTTTTATTGCTGCCGCAGTGATGGCGCTGATTATCGGCGTCAGTGCCGGTCTTTCCGATCGCTTTCGTGATTTTATCACCCCGCTGAACAGCCTGTTTATGGCTATCCCGCCAATTGCCTGGGCACCGCTGATGCTGCTGATTTTCGGCCTGGGTTTTGCGTCGATTGTGGTGGTGATATTCATCGCCGCGCTGTTTCCAATGAGCATCACT
>NZ_JBCNNS010000264.1:0-3238 GCF_039594335.1 Raoultella sp. | reverse complement strand
TCATGGAAAGAGGCCAATCAGGGTGCCGATCATAAAAAGGTGCCAGATGATGTGGCCACCAGGCCCATTATTATCGGTCATGAATTCTGCGGCGAAATCCTTGCCGTCGGTAAAAAGTGGCAGCATAAGTTTCAGCCAGGGCAGCGCTACGTGATCCAGGCCAACCTGCAGTTGCCCGACCGACCCGACTGCCCCGGCTACTCATTCCCATGGATCGGTGGCGAAGCCACCCATGTGGTGATCCCCAATGAGGTGATGGCGCAGGATTGCCTGCTCACCTGGGAGGGGGATACCTGGTTTGAAGGATCGCTGGTGGAGCCGCTCTCCTGCGTCATTGGCGCTTTCAACGCCAATTATCATCTGCAGGAGGGGAGTTACAACCACGTGATGGGGATCCGTCCTCAGGGACGCACTCTGATCCTGGGCGGGACGGGGCCGATGGGGCTGCTGGCTATCGACTATGCGCTGCACGGCCCCATCAATCCTTCACTACTGGTAGTGACCGATACCAATAAGCCGAAGCTCAGCTACGCCCGCCGTCATTACCCCTCTGAGCCGCAGACGCTGATCCACTACCTCGACGGCCATGAGGCCAGTCGCGATACGCTGCTGGCGCTCAGCGGCGGCCATGGCTTCGACGATATCTTCGTGTTTGTGCCAAACGAACAGCTGATCACCCTGGCCTCCTCGTTGCTGGCCCCGGACGGCTGCCTGAATTTCTTTGCTGGCCCCCAGGATAAGCAATTCAGCGCCCCGATCAACTTCTACGACGTGCACTACGCCTTTACCCACTACGTCGGCACCTCCGGCGGTAATACTGACGATATGCGCGCCGCGGTGGCGCTGATGCAGGCGAAAAAGGTCCAGACGGCGAAAGTGGTCACCCATATTCTCGGCCTGAACGCCGCGGGCGAAACCACCCTCGATCTGCCTGCCGTCGGCGGGGGAAAAAAGCTGGTGTATACCGGAAAAGCCTTCCCGCTCACGCCGCTGGGCGAGATCGCCGATCCCGAACTGGCAGCGATTGTGGCGCGTCACCATGGGATCTGGTCCCAGGAGGCTGAAGCGTATCTGCTGGCCCACGCGGAGGATATTACGCATGATTAACCGCGATACGCTGCTGTGCATCTCCCTGGCGGGTCGCCCCGGCAACTTCGGCACCCGCTTTCATAACTATCTGTATGACAAGCTGGGATTGAACTACCTCTACAAAGCCTTTACGACTAAGGATATTGAGGCGGCGGTAAAAGGGGTTCGCGCATTGGGTATCCGCGGCTGTGCGGTCTCCATGCCGTTTAAAGAGAGCTGCATACCGTTTCTTGACGCGATCGATCCGTCAGCAAAAGTCATCGACTCCGTCAACACCATCGTCAATGACGACGGGAAGTTAACCGGGCTAAACACCGATTACATCGCGGTCAAAAGCCTGATCGCCAGCCATCGGCTCGATACCAACGCCAGAGTGATGATTCAGGGTAGCGGCGGCATGGGGAAAGCCGTCATTGCCGCCTTCCGTGATGCCGGTTTCCGCGACGTGATCATTGCGGCCCGCAATCGCCAGCGCGGCCTGGCGCTGGCAAAACAGTATGGCTTTCAGTGGCAGCCCCTGCCCGAAGGGATCGCAGCCGAGATTCTGGTCAATGTCACACCGCTGGGCATGGCAGGGGGAGCGGAAAGTAACACGCTGGCGTTCAGCGAGGCCATGGTGGCCCAGGCCAGCGTCGTGTTTGACGTGGTCGCGTTGCCGGCGGAAACTCCGCTGATCCGCCTGGCGCAGCAACGGGGTAAGCAGACCATCAGCGGTGCGGAAGTTATTGCCCTGCAAGCCGTCGAGCAGTTTGCCCTTTATACCGGCGTACGGCCGGATAGCGCGCTGGTGGCAGAGGCCTCGGCGTTTGCCAGAAGCTAGTATGTCCCTCCCGGGAAGGCGTCAGCCACGTCCCGGGAGGGCTACCTCGCCAGAAAAGAAGCGACATAAACGGAAAAATAATCCGTCTCAGTAGTCATCTCGTTCGTCGTCTTCATCCGGCTGCTCCATCACGCTGTAGGCCACCGAGCAGAACAGGCTGTTCAGACGCTTCATATCCCCCAGCAGCGCCAGGTGCAACGTACTGGTTTCGATACTCTGCACGTTCTGCTGATGCAGACGGTCAACGTGCGCATGCGAGTAACGGCGGTTAAGAATGCGGAACCGGTGTTTGCTGCGCCGCAGACGGCGGGCGCTGGGTACATCGCTGGAGAAGAAGACCGACATCGCCAGCTGCAGATTGCTGAGCAGCAGATCGTACAGCGCATCCAGCTCCTTTAACCCTTCCACCGAGAAGGCGCGCCGCGCCGCCAGCGATTTATCGGCGATCTCGCTGCCCATCCGCTCGACGATATCGGACGCCTGCTCGAGGTTTAGCGACATCTCAATGATTTCCGCCCAGCGCCGGGACTCCTCCTCCGCCAGCTCATCCTTTGGCATTCGCGCCAGATAGAGCTTAATGGCGGTGTAGAGCACGTTGATATCGTCCGCCATACGACGTAGCTCTTTCTCCTGACGCGGTTCGCCATGCATCACTTTATGCAGGCTCCCCAGCATCTGCTCCATCGCATCTCCAATGCGCAGCGTCTCGCGCGCGGCATTGGCCAGCGCCAGCGCTGGCGTATCCAGCGCCGACGGGTCAAGATGCTTGGGTTTCAGCTGGTTACCCAGCTCGGGCTCATCGCGGATCATACGCTGGCACAGCTTCGCCATCGGTCCGGCAAAGGGCACCATCGCGATGCAGCGCAGCAGGTTATAAAAGACGTGGAAGTAGATAACCAGCTCAGACTCCGCCAACGGCAGCTTGTGCATCGCCGCGGCCAGCGGATGGACGAATGGCAGAATAATCAGGCTCCCCACCAGCTTAAACAGCAGGCTACCCAGCGCCACGCGGCGCGCCGCCGCGTTTGCCGCGCTGTTGTTGAGCATCGCCAACAGCCCGGAGCCCAGGTTGGCGCCAATTACCAGGCACAGCGCCACCGGGAAGGAGATTGCTCCCGCCGCGGTCAGCGTCGCCGTCAGCAGCACCGCCGCCAGGCTGGAGTAGCTGATGATCGCGAATACGGCGCCAATTAAGGCATCCAGCATGATATCGCCGGTCAGCGAGGCGAAAATCACCTGCACGCCGTTGGCCTGGGTGATGGGGTTCACGGCCTGCACAATCAGCTCCAGGGCCAGCAGGATCAGCCCCAGACCAATCCCCACTCGCCC
>NZ_JBCNNS010000263.1:0-3258 GCF_039594335.1 Raoultella sp. | reverse complement strand
CAGGCGGCGCGGAACGATAGTGGCCCGGCACCTTAACCACCGGAGACCACTCCGGCAGCACAGGAATCGGCGGCGGCGCCAGCGGCGAGAAATGCCCTGCGGCATAAACCACTTTGCCATCCACCACCGTCAGCACCGACTCAATGCCTTTGATCTCCTCTTCCGGCACGCTGAAATAGTCTTTGGACAGCACCACCAGGTCGGCCAACTGATCTTTCTCAATGCGCCCTTTTTTACCTTGTTCACTGGAGAACCAGGCGCTGCCTGCGGTCCACAGTTCCAACGCCACGTCGCGCGGTAGACGGTTACTCTCGTCATACATCGCCATGCCGCCCACGGTACGCCCGGAGACCAGCCAGTAGAGCGCGGTCCACGGGTTGTAGCTCGCGACACGCGTCGCATCGGTCCCCAGTCCCACCGGCAGGTCCAGCGCCAGCATTTTCGCCACCGGCGGCGTATGCTTGACCGCATCTTTGCCATAGCGATCGACAAAATATTCGCCCTGGAAAGCCATTCGGTGCTGCACCGCGATACCGCCACCAAGCGCCTTCACGCGTTCAATATTCCGCTCGGTAATGGTCTCAGCATGGTCAAAGAACCAGTGCAGACCGTTAAACGGAATATCGTGGTTCACCTTCTCAAAAACATCCAGCATCCGGCTGATGGATTCATCATAGGTGGCATGCAGACGGAATGGCCAGCGGTGCTCCACCAGATGGCGCACCACTCGCTCCAGCTCATCTTCCATCCCTTCCGGCAGGTCCGGACGCGGCTGCAGGAAATCTTCAAAATCCGCCGCCGAAAAGACCAGCATTTCACCGGCGCCGTTGGCGCGGAAAAAGTCGGTCCCCTGCCCCGGCTTCAGCATATCGGTCCAGCGTTCGAAATCATCCAGCTCCTGTTTTGGCCGCTGGGTAAACAGGTTATAGGCAATGCGCACGGTCATCTGCTCTTGCGCATGCAGCTGTTCAATAATTTCATAATCTTCCGGGTAGTTCTGGAAACCGCCCCCGGCATCAATCGCGCTGGTAAGGCCAAGCCGGTTCAGCTCACGCATAAACTGACGCGTCGAATTGATCTGCTGCTCCAGCGGCAGCTTCGGCCCTTTCGCCAGGGTCGCGTAGAGAATCATCGCGTTAGGTTTAGCAATCAGCATCCCGGTGGGGTTACCGCGGCTATCGCGCACGATTTCACCACCGGCAGGATCCGGCGTCTCTTTGGTGTAGCCCACGGCCTTCAGCGCCGCACGATTCAGCAGCGCGCGATCGTAGAGATGCAGGACAAATACCGGCGTATCCGGCGCCGCCTCGTTCAACTCCTCGAGGGTCGGCATACGCCGTTCGGCGAACTGAAACTCACTCCAGCCGCCAACAACTCGCACCCACTGCGGAGACGGCGTGCGATCGGCCTGATCCTTCAGCATGCGCAGCGCGTCCGCCAGCGAGGGAACCCCCTCCCAGCGCAGCTCAAGATTATAATTCAGCCCGCCGCGGATCAGGTGCAGGTGGGAATCGTTCAGACCGGGGATCACCGTATGGCCCTGCAGATCGACTATCTGCGTCCCCTGCGCAGCAAAACTCATGATCCGCTCGCTGCTGTCAGTGGCGAGAATCTTGCCTTTAGCGATAGCGATCGCCTCGGTGAACGGGTTTGTGCGGTCGAGAGTATGAATTCGACCGTTGGTCAGGATCAGTGTGGCAGTTTGCGACATAACGCTCTCCTTCAGGAGTTCGGGAGGCTGGCTCAGTTTTTCTTTAACCAGCCAGCAAACAAACGGGTCACGATGGGCATCCAGAACCAGACCACCAGCGCGACCACACAGGCATCATTTATCAAATGCAGCAGCAAGCTTCCCCGCAATGAGGGGAGGAACATCCCGGTCAGCCAGGGCACCAGGTTCGTGCTGGGAAAAATCACCAGCAGCGTAATCAGAAACTGCTTCCAGCGCAGCGGCTGGCGAACGTGCGCTGCGGGTGGCGTGAACCAGAACGCCGGTTCGGTCCGCACTTCTGTGCGATCGCCTTCATTGAGCAGCGGCGCGATTTCCGCAACCAGTTCGCGACGTGTTTCTGACTGCGTCCAGGCATAGAGGTGTTCAATGGTGTCAAAACGAATAATGACGCTCCATAAATTCTGCCCGGCGGTCGGACGAATCACGTTAGCGCCCAGATGGCCGGGAAACTCTGCCGCGACGGGCATAATTTTACCTAACCATTGCTCATAGCGTTCCCCGTGCTCGGGGTCGAGCGTATGGCTTATTACCAGGGTCACCGATTTTTGTTGCGTCATGACCGAGCTCCTTGCTGCGGAAAATGGCAGGATTTCCCGCCATTTTCCATAAATGACAAGACACAAAATCATTCATGCTGCATCGAGGCGGCCAGATTGTACGTCTTCGGTCACTGACATAAGTCAGTAACCGGGGCGGGCAAACAAAGCCAACAACGAGGTAGCTTGAAGGATGAAGTGTATTCAGGCTTTACGTTCCGGCGCGCCGTGCACCATGGTGTAGGCGTAATCTACGCCCATCCCGTAGGCACCGCTGTGTTCGCGAACCAGATCCATGACCGCGTCATACGTCTCTTTGCGTGACCAGTCGCGCTGGTATTCCAACAGTACCTGTTGCCAGGTAACCGGTACGGCGCCGGCCTGCACCATGCGGTCAATTGCGCGTTCATGGGCGTCAACGGAGGTGCCGCCGGAGGTGTCGGTAACCACATAAACTTCAAACCCCTCTTCCAGCGCCATTAGCGCCGGGAAGGTCAGGCACACTTCGGTCCATAGCGCAGAAATAATCAATTTTTTGCGCCCGGTGGCTTTGACTGCCTTAACAAAAGCGTCATCTTCCCAGGAGTTCATCGACGTACGTTCAATCGGTTTAACCTGCGGATGGACCGCCAGTAATTCTGGCCAGATATAGCCGCTAAAGCTTTTGGTTTCAACGGAAGTATAAATAACCGGAACATTAAAAATTTTGCCGGCTTTAGCCAGGGCAACGGTATTGTTTTTCAGTGTCTGGCGGTCAATATTGGCAACGCCAAACGACATCTGAGGCTGATGGTCAATAAAGATTAGGGCAGAGTTAGTTGGATCGATCAGTTCCCGAATAGACATTAAACACCTTCTTAATTAATAAGTTAAAGAGATATAAAATACACTTCTGTGGGTCTGAATCGTGACGGATAAAGCATGCTGAGTATAGTCAGTTATTTCTAACGAGTTATTAAAGAAATTCTCTGTGCTATTTCTGAATACATC
>NZ_JBCNNS010000262.1:0-3274 GCF_039594335.1 Raoultella sp. | reverse complement strand
AGGAGTTAATGTGCTCGATTATGCAGCTTTCCCTCAACAACGACAAGCGCTGATTTGTCAGATCCTCCAGGAAAATGGCCGCGTCGTCTGTAGCGAGCTGGCCAGCCGCTTAAACGTCTCTGAGCACACAATTCGTCGGGATTTGCACGGACTTAGCAAAGACGGGTTCTGCAAAAAAGTGTACGGCGGCGCGGTAATGAACCTGCCGGAAGCCGGGGATTACAGCGAACGGAAAGACAAAAATCCAGCAACAAAACTCAGAATCGCGCAGAAATGCGCAAGGCTGGTGAAGCCCGGCGGCTGCATTTTTATCGATACCGGTACCACCAATCTGGCGATGGCGGAGGCACTGCCTGCCGAGCTGGCGTTAACGGTGGTGACCAATTCGCCGGAAATAGCCGCAGAGCTGCTCAAAAAACCGCTGTATGACGTGGTGATGCTTGGTGGGCAGGTTCAGCGAGCGTCGGGCGGCTGCGTTGGCACCTCGGCGGTGGTTCAGTTGCAGGGAGTGTTGTTTGACCAGGGGTTTATCGGCGGCTGCGCGATGGCGCCAGAATCCGGTCTGACCGGGTTTGACTATGCCGATTGCGAATTCAAAAAAGCAGTGATTAAGCAGTGCAGTGAAATTATCGTCGGGCTGACTTCAGATAAAATTCCGGCGGTGGCTCGTTTCGTGGTCGCACAAAGCAGCGATATCGATGTACTGGTGGTGGAGGAGAACATCAGTCGCGAGTATAGCGACACGTTCCGCGAGCACGATATCCGTATTTATACCGTCTGATCTATGGTTAGCGCACGGCTAACCCCCCGGCGGAATATCGGGCGACGTGAGCCGATACCGGGTATCGCTAGCCTGCCTACCGGTAACCGATCGGTGTTGTAACATATAGATTTCATTTGAATAACGATTCCTAATCTTTTCTGCGGTGATACACTGACAATGTGATCTTTGTCATACCGTAATTCATACCGAGAAAAGAGACACTGCTATGCAACATATCATTGAGGGTTTCCTCAACTTCCAGAAAGAGATCTTCCCGCAACGTAAAGAACTCTTCCGTAGTCTGGCTTCCAGCCAGAATCCCAAAGCGCTGTTTATCTCCTGTTCTGACAGCCGCCTGGTACCGGAACTGGTGACCCAGCAGGAACCTGGTCAGCTCTTTGTCATTCGTAACGCAGGGAATATCGTCCCCTCGTTCGGGCCAGAGCCGGGCGGCGTTTCCGCGACTATCGAATATGCCGTAGTCGCCCTGGGCGTCACCGATATTGTTATCTGCGGTCACTCTAACTGCGGCGCGATGACTGCGGTCGCGACCTGTCAGTGTCTGGATCCGATGCCGGCAGTGGCGCATTGGCTGCGCTATGCCGATGCGGCAAAAGCGGTGGTCGATAAAGGCACCTGGAACAGTGAAATCGATAAAGTGAATGCGATGGTGCGGGAAAACGTCATCGCGCAGTTGAACAACATCAAAACTCACCCGTCGGTTGCCGTCGGCCTGCGTGATAAGGCGCTGCGCCTGCACGGCTGGGTTTACGATATTGAAAGCGGGGCGATTGGCGCGCTGGATAAGAACACCAAAACCTTCGTCTCGTTGTCCGAGAATCCGGCCGTCTACTTCGAGTAATTTCTTTCTTCAGGGCAGGGAAGCCCTGTATCTCAGCGCAGCGCTTTTTTACTCATGCTCCCATCCTCCGGCGCCATCTGTGTGCAAACTGCCTGCGCCAGGCCTACTGAGAGAGGCTCCAGGCTGTGTAAAACGTGCGGCACGTCGTATGAGGAAAGAAGTGCAACAATCTTACACTGCAGGATTGGTGACGATGAGCGCCAGTATGCCCCGGTCCGCGGACAGGCGTGGATAGCCTTTGAGGATCTTATCCTCCGTCATACCAACGCCTGAAAGCAGCATGGCAGCGCGCTGTTTTGCCTTAAAACCGCTCCCGGGTTCGCTATCAAGCCGCGCGCCTTTCTGCTCAGAACGCCGCAGGGTCATATTCTGTGTGAACGCCCTGTCAACGCCGCAAATCGCGGAAATTCGCCGCTACAATACCCCGTCGCCGCCATCCGAGCACCAGACCTGGCCTGAGGTGAAAGAACAGGCGTCAGACGCGAGGGTGACGTACAGCGGGGTGATCTCTACCGGTTGGCCAGGACGGCCCAGCGGCGTATCGGCGCCGAACTGGCGGACTTTCTCCGCCGGCTGGCCGCCGCTCGATTGCAGCACCGTCCAGTAGGGACCGGGAGCGACCGCGTTGACCCGGATGCCTTTCGGCCCCAACTGCTTAGCCAGCGATTTGGTGAAGGCCACCAGGCAGGCTTTGGTCTGCGCATAGTCAAAGAGAATCGGGCTGGGCTTAAAGGCCTGCACGGAAGAGGTGTTGATGATCACACTTTGGGCCTGAAGATGGCGTAGCGCGGCTTTGGTTATCCAGAACGGCGCGTAGACGTTGGTCTTAAACGTGGCGTCGAAATCGGCGGTTGAGAGATCTTCCAGCGATTCACAGTACTGCTGCCGCCCGGCGTTATTGACCACGATATCGAGGCCGCCCAACTCGCTGACGGCTTGTTCAACCAGTGCCTGGCAAAATGCTTCGCGGCGAATATCGCCGGGAAGTGCGACCGCTTTGCGCCCTTCGGCTGTAATCAGGGCGATGACCTCCCGGGCATCTGATTCTTCCTCCGGCAAATAGTTTATCGCCACGTCAGCGCCTTCACGGGCGAAGGCGATCGCCACCGCGCGGCCAATGCCTGAGTCACCGCCGGTGATCAGCGCTCTTTTACCTGTAAGCCGCGCAGAACCGAGGTAACTCGTCTCACCGTGATCCGCTACAGGGACCATTTCTGAAGCTAAGCCGGGCGGTGTTTGCGGCTGGTCGGCAAAGGGGGGCTCGGGATACTGGGTTGTGAGTTTTGTGTATTCGCTCATACTGTCCTCCTGCGCTAAAACCTTAAGGATAGGCCGGATGACGTGCGGTGGGGCCATTAGTGTGCTGTTTGCGCGAGGGGGAATGTCCGCGATAGAACAGCGCAGGGGCGGGTAATACGCTGATTGCCGGGCAGGTTTGCCAGCAGGCGCTGAGCGTCCGATAGTCCTATTTTTAGGATGATTCTCAGCATGTTGCAGAGAATATTGTTCAATCAGTTGGCCGAAGTGAAAAGAGTATCAGCCGTCGTTGGTCGCAATAAGCGTTACTTCCGCAAGGGCATTTTTTATTTCTCAAGACGGCAAGCCCGTCGTGCTGGCGGGCGATCGGCACACTAGCCTCAGTCGAGGGG
>NZ_JBCNNS010000261.1:0-3294 GCF_039594335.1 Raoultella sp. | reverse complement strand
ACAACGACTCACCGGTAATAACAGAAAAATAATAAAAAACCTCTGAGGTATTCTTTATGTGGCTATTTATTGGCACACTCAGCGTTGCATTTCTCTCCTCACTGATGCTGATTTGGCTCGATGACCGCATCGCCGAAAGCGATTAAATCAGATTAAGACTCCGTGCCGCCCGGCGGCGCGGAGTTATTTATAGAGAGCTACAGCGATTTCGCCAGACGCTCAACGGCGGTCATCAGCCCTTCTTCCGAGACCGTAGAATAGGACAGACGCAGCGTACGGGTATCCGGATTATCGTGATAAAACGCTTCGCCAGGAACAAACACGACGCCGTTTGCCAACGTTGTCTTCATCCATTCCATCGTATCAAACGAATAGCGGAAGCGAGCCCACAGGAACATCCCACCTTTGGGTCGGCTGAATGCAATATGCTCTCCGAGACGCGACTCCAGCGCATCCGCCAGCGCTACACACTTCTTACGATAATCCTCACGGATCAGCGCGATCTGCTTATCCAGACGATTCATCGCCAGATATTCCGCCGTGATCACCTGCGACAACATATTGGTATGCAGATCCGCCGCCTGCTTGACGATCACCGTCTGCTGCGCCAGCCAGTCCGGCATCACGATCCAGCCGATACGCATCCCCGGAGCAAGAATTTTGGAGAAGGTGGAGGTGTAGACCACCTGATCTTCACAGCCCAACTCAATCGCGTGCTGATACAGCGGACGGCGAACTTCATCAGTAAAACTGATTTCGCCATAGGGGTCATCTTCGATGATGACAAAATCATGCTGTTTCGCCAGCGCCACCAGACGGCGGCGGCGATCTTCGCTCAGGGTTTTTCCGCCCGGGTTGCCAAAGGTCGGCACCAGATAAACCGCTTTGACGCGGGTCGTTTCCAGCAGATCGGCCAGCTGTTCAACCAGCATTCCGTTATCGTCGGTATCTACGCTGAGAATATTGGCCTGTGCCAGTTGAAATACCTGCAGCGCCGCCAGATAGGTCGGGCGCTCAACCACAATCGCATCGCCCGGATCGAGCAGCGTGCGAGCCACAATATCCAACGATTGCTGAGAACCGGAGGTGATATAGACATGGCTGGCCTGGCAGTCAACACCGCGCGCCTGACACAGTTCGCTTACGGCCTGACGCAACGGCGGGTAGCCTTCGGTCAAACCATACTGAAATGCATCGTTGAAGCGCCCGCTCATCACCTGCTGCACAGCCAGATTCAACCCTTCGGTATCAAACAGCTCCGGAGCCGGAATCCCGCCGCCCAGAGAAATAACGCCGGGCAGTTTACTGTGCTTAAGAAGTTCGCGGACGGCGGAGGGCTTAAGTTCACCCGCGCGGGCGGCGAGTCGCCTGTCGTGCATATTATTTTCCTTTTCTGTCTGGTTGTTTTCTTTTTAACTTATTGTGTTTGCAGGATTTGTTTCCCGGACAGGCCGTTTACGGTGCTGTCCGGGCTGCCGGCTACCGGCCGTCGCTGTCTTTCAGCACAATTAACGGTTCGATATCACTCTCTTTTTTGACCACCAGCGAATCATCGCCGCGCAAACAAGTCCCGCCGTAATTGCCACCGACGGTAAATGTACACACCTGAATGTATTTACCATCCACCTTCGGCAGGCACCAGAGCTGCTGGTAAATATTTTTACGATCGACAAACTGCCCGCTGGTTTTATCCAGCACTTCGTCTTTCGGACCGATCAAATCGATGTTGTTGCCGCAGCGGCCAGAGATAGGCTTCACCGCATAGCCGGTTTTCGCCAGCTCGTCGTTGATCACAAAATCGGTATCCAACAGATAGCGGTGGTTGGGGAACAGCGACCACAGTACCGGCAGAATAGCCTTGTTACCGGGGATCACCGTCCACAGCGGTTCGAAGACCAGCACCTCCGGACGCAGCAGCACGTCGATCAGCCGCACTGCGTTTTGCGGATGCCCGGTACGGATCGGAACGGCGGCATACTCATCGGCGCTGACTTCGCGCACCTGCTCGATGGCGGTTTCCCAGGCCCAGGTTTTCCAGACGCAGTTTACCAGACGCCCGTCGCCGTCGATCAGCTGCCCGGCAGCGTCCCAGTGCAGCTCATCTAGACCAAAGAGGATCTTACTTTCGAATCCCGCCTGCGTGAGCGAGCGCTGGATAAACAGCGCGTGGTAGTTCTCCTCCAGATCCTTGTCCTGCATGATATGCACGAAAGGACGAGCGCGGCTGTGTTTCCAGGCGCCCGCCAGCTCATCAAGCAGGGTTTCCGCCGGGTTGTGTCCGCTACCGTAGTAGCCCTGTTTCAGCCACTGTTCGAGGATCAGTCCACCTTCGGTATGACAGGAGGCGGAGTCGGCATTGTATTCATAGACCTTCAGCCCGCGCTCATCCATACAGAAATCCATGCGGCCGGTAATCATATGATGACGGCGCCGCTGCCACGAGAGACGCAGGCGCGGCCAGAGAATTTTGGGGATATCAAACAGCGCCAGCAGATTGTCATCTTTCATCACCTTGTCGGTGGCGTGCAGATACATCAAATGCAGCTCATTGGTCGCTTTGATCAGCTCCTGCTCGGCGCTTTCGGTAATGGTGAAGTACTGATAGGGATCTTGATTGATAAAATGACCGTTGGCGGCCACGTAGGCTTTCTGCAGCGAATCTTTCTCGTTCAGCCAGTTACCGCGGAACTGGCCTTTATTCGGCAGTCTCGCGCCCTGAATCGCCATCGCTTCGCCCGGCAGCACCGGCTGCGGCAGACTGTGCTCGGTATCGGCGGTCTGAATCATCCAGCCTAATATTTCGGTGTCGGCAAAGGTGTCTTTGATGGTGTAGAAACCCTCTTGCACTTCCAGCGTTAATTCGCGGGTCCATTGCTGGCCCTGCGGCAGCGGCGCGTGAATCACGTTTTGCTCGGCGATACGGACCTTATTCCCTACCAGTTGGGTAATGATCGCAACATGGCCGGTATGCTTAAACTCACCGCCCTTCTGCCAAATCAGCAGCGAGCCGACCATCGGCGGACGGCGGGCGCCGTTTGCGAAAGCCTGTAGCGGCAGAATATTGTCATTGACCACTTCACGCAGAAAACGCAGGGAGAAGATTTCATAGGCCATGCCGACATCGGTAAAGACAAAGCCGTAGGTGAGGAACAAAAAACGACGCGCGAATTCAACGCACTGCCATTTGTGCCCCATATACTCATTGTCGATGTAACTGCGGAACGTCGCGTCATCCGGATAGTCGCGCGGATTTAAACTGCTGTAATTTGATGAATAAATGGCTACGCCCCCCGG
>NZ_JBCNNS010000260.1:0-3300 GCF_039594335.1 Raoultella sp. | reverse complement strand
GTCATCCCTGCACGCCAGCCGTAGTGCAGCGCCGCCGCCCCCACCACCATCGGGATCAGCGCGCCGCCGACGTTATGCGCGGTATTCCATAGCGCCCACCAGCCGCCGCGTTCGGTCCGCGAATACCAGGCCGTCAGCAGCCGGGCGCAGACCGGAGAGCCCCAGCCCTGGAAGAAGGCATTCAACGCCCACAGCAGCGCAAAAGCCCACAGCGAGGTGGAAAAACCGAACAGAATATTCACCACCCCGGTAGCGATAAGCCCCAGGCCCATAAAATAGCGGGCGTCGGAGCGGTCGCTAACGATACCGGAGAAAAATTTCGACAGCCCGTACGTGATATAGAACAGCGTGGCCAGCAGGCCAATATCGCTACGAGTCAGCACATTGCTGGCAAGAATTTCAGGCACCGCGGCATTAAAGCTTTTGCGGGTGAAATAAAACAGCGCGTAGCCAAGCCAGATAGTGAGCAGAATATGTCGACGCCAGTAACGATAACGCTCGTCCAGCTCGCGTTTATCGCTAACTGGCGCGGCGTCCGGCGGCGCTTTTAAAAAGGCAAACATCGGCGCTCCTCTCAGGCGTAACGCAGCGGTAGATTGACGCACACGCGGGTACCGTGTGTGCAGGAGATAGTTAACGTACCGCCGAGGGCGGTCACACGTTCGCGCATGCCGGTCAGGCCGAACCCCTGCAGATTCGACCCCGGCGGCAGGCCGCAACCGTCATCTTCCAGCACCAGCATTAGTCGCTCATCCTGCTGCCAGCCCTGCAGGGTAACAGCGCTGGCGCTGGCGTGCTTGACGATATTATTCAGCCCCTCCTGGCAAACGCGAAACAGCGTCACACGCTGGTTCTCGCTCAGTCCCGCCTCGTTAATCCGCCAGTCGAGATGGCTGACAATGCCGCGGTCCTCCAGCTCCATCTCGCGCATCAACGAACGTACTGCCTGCTCCAGCGGCAGGTCGTCGAGCTGACGCGGACGCAGACGGCCTAGCAGTCTACGCACCGAGTCGTAAACTCCCAGCGACAGCTGTTCTATCAGCTGGCCGCTCTGGCGCACGCTGGCGTTATTCGGCGCCAGCCGTTGCACGATCCCCGCCTGGGTGCGAATTGCCGTGATAGTCTGGCCAATATCATCATGGAGCTCGCGCGCCACGTCGCGCCGCACGCTCTCTTCGGTCTCCAGCAGACGTTCCGCCAGCCGCCGATTTCGCGCCAGCTCGTTCTGTAGCGACAGGTTAAGCTCGCGCAATCGCTGGATCCCCGCGCCCAGCAGCAGCCCGGTGAGGCTCTGCGCCAGCAGCGAAAGCAATAGATCGACCGGGTGATCGTGCCAGGTCTGGCTGGCAATCAGCGCAATCGCGTTCATCAGGGTGGCGATCAGCGCCCCCTGCCAGCCGTAGTGCCAGGCGAGGGCAATAATCGGCAGCGCGAGGCAAAATGGGGTAAAGCGGGAGAGCTCGGCGGGCAGCCCAAGCTGCAGCCACAGGCTAATGGTGAATAACAGCAGGTACCAGATCAGATGCCGACCGCGCCAGTTAATCGGCTGGGAGACCAGCGCGGGCCCCAGTGGCCTCCAGACGGTACTGGTAAGATAGTGCCAGATAACCAGGCAGGTCGGCGCCAGCGTCAGACCGCCGGTCAACGTCAACAACAGCGCGGTCAGTCCCTCACTGCCTTCTTGCGCCAGCCACGGCAGCAATTGCAGTAGCGAGGCGGCGATCAGCGCCCCGCCCTGGCGCAGCAGCGTCAGCCAGTCGCGCTGATGGCGATAGCGAGAGATCAACGCCACCGGCAGCAGAGTCAGCAGACTTCCGGTCATCAAAATTATCGGGTGCGCCAGCGCCACCTCCTGCGCCAGCCAGAAGATAAGCAGCCACTCGGCGCCCAGCAGCACCGGCCAGTAGCCACGCGGGCATTGCAGCATCAGCCCTAAACGCAGGCCAAAGGGAAACAGCAACACCGCTAAATCCGCACGCTCCACCAGATGCAGACTGATGCTCCACAGGCAGAACCAGGCTGCGGAGAAGATAAAGGCGCAGCCGATCACCGACAGCAATCGTGAGACGACAGCCTTCATTGCCAGCTATCGAACATGCGGCGCGCCAGCTCAACGTCGTTGCTGACGCCCAGTTTTTCCAGCAGGTTGGCGCGGTGAACGTGAACGGTTTTCGGCGACAGGCCGAGCTCGGCGGCAATCTCTTTCACCGCCATGCCCTGCGCCAGCTTTTCCGCCACCTGGCGTTCGCGTTTGGTGAGCGGATCCTGGCGCCCGGCGGCCAGCTTCATGGCGATATCCGGCGTGAGATAGCAACCGCCCGCCGCCACCGTGCGGACCGCGGCGATCAGTTCATCCGGACTGCAGCGTTTCGACAGGAAGCCGCGCGCGCCGGCGTTCAGCGCCTGCTCGATCAGCGCCGGGCTGTCGTGTACCGACAGCATGATGGTCGCCATCCCCTTCGGCAACTGGCTGAGCAGCTCCAGCCCGGAAATATCCGGCATGGAGATATCGCAGATACAGACCTGAACGCCGCGCCCCGGTAGCCCCGCCAGCGCTTCGCGGCCGCTACCAAATTCGGCGACAACCTGAAAATCAGCTTCCAGCCCCAGCAGCTGAGCAAAGCCGGAGCGGACAATCAAATGATCGTCAATAAGGGCGATGGTAGTCATGGTGTTTCCTGGTGCCTGAAAGCGCCGGATGGCGGCGTAAACGCCTTATCCGGCCTACGGATCCACTCCCTGTAGGCCGGATAAGCGCAGCGCCATCCGGCAAAGGCGCTTACCTTAACCATAAGCACCTTACCGTTCAAGCCTTGCGCGATTTACTCGAAGAACACCGCAATTTTGTTAAACATGGTGGGATCGGACTGGTTACGCGCCACTTTGGTGACATCTTCCAGCTTTTCAATCTGGCTAATCATCTGCCCCAATCGCTGGTCATCATTTACCAGCAGCCAGATGCGGCTGTGTTCGCTGCCCTGAATTGGCAGACAGAGAATGCCTTCGACGTTAAACGCCCGACGGGCAAATAGCCCGCAAACGTGGGTCATGACGCCGGGATGGTTACGGACGGTGAGTTCCAGAATGACGTTATCACATTGTTTTTGCATGGCTTATTCCCCCACCATTTCAGTATTGGCCGCACCCGGCGGTACCATCGGATACACTTTCTGCTGCGCGTCGATACGCACGTGGATCAACGCCGGCCCCGGACGGTCGATAATCGCCTGCAGCGCCGCCTGCGGATCGGCTTCGTTATTTAAATCACAGGTTTGCAGGCCAAAACCGGCGGCGATCTGC
>NZ_JBCNNS010000026.1:0-45272 GCF_039594335.1 Raoultella sp. | reverse complement strand
ATGATGACCAGCTTTATCTGGCAATAAATGATATCGACCACACGAAGACCAAAGCGATGTCGCCGCAGACGAACGGCATCTGCGAACGGTTCCACCGGACGATATTGCAGGAGTTTTATCAGGTAGCATTCCGCAAAAAACTGTATGGCGAACTTGATACATTACAGTCGGCTCTTGATGAATGGCTGGTTCACTATAATAATGAGCGAACCCATCAGGGGAAAATGTGCTGTGGCCGGACGCCAGTGGAAACGTTACTTGATGGAAAACACATCTGGGCTGAGAAAAATTTAAGCCAGATGTAATCTGACAGACACCTGTATAAATAACCGGTAACTGTCAGATCAGGTCTGAGCTAATACAACTACTGCTCCACGCCAGCGCGTGCTCTGGTGGGTTAAGACGCTAGCGAAAGCTCAGACTTTCCTGCGTGCTGCGCCAGCCATTTGCCGATCTGCGCCTGCTGCTGCTCATTCAGCCACATCCCCTGTTTTGTCCGGCGCCAGATGGCATCCTCAAGAGTGCGTACCCACTCATGTTCCACCAGGTATTTCAGCTCTGCTTCATAGAACTCATGGCCAAAATGTTCACCCAGATCCGCTATCGATGCCGCCTCGGCGAGGATCAGCTCACTGTTGCTGCCGTAGGTACGGGCATAGTGACGCGCCATCGATTCGCTGATATATGAGAACCGGCGGCGCAGTTTAGCCGCGTAATCGTCGCGGTCACCATCGATATCACCGCCGGGTAGCACGGCCGTTTTGGTCCAGGCCGGGCCGATGCCTTTGTAGTAGGGCGTCAGTTTTTCCAGCGCGTGCTCGGCCAGTTTGCGATAGGTCGTCAGCTTGCCGCCAAATACCGACAACAGCGGCGCCTGACCCTGTTCGTCATGGATATCCAGGGTGTAGTCGCGGGTAATCGCCTGCGGTGAATCGGACTCGTCGTCGCACAGCGGACGGACGCCGGAGTAGGTCCAGACGATATCGTCGCGGGACAGTGTCTTTTTAAAGTGCGCGTTATAAGCGTTCAGCAGGTAGCTGATCTCGTTGTCATCGATCTTCACTTTCTGCGGATCGCCGTTGTACTCAACATCAGTGGTGCCAATGATCGAGAACTCATCCATCCACGGGATCACGAACACAATACGTTTGTCTTCATTTTGCAGAATGTAGGCCTGTTTCTGAGTGTGGACGCGCGGCACCACAATGTGGCTGCCTTTAATCAGGCGAATGCCGTACGGCGAGCGCAGATGTATCCCCTCGTCAAAGAAGTGTTTGACCCACGGGCCGGTAGCATTGACCAGACCACGGGCCTGCCAGATGAATTTCTCGCCGCTATCGATATCTTCTGCCTCGACAATCCACAGGCCGTTTTCGCGTTTCGCCGAAATAGCCCGGGTACGGGTCCGGACTTCGCCACCTTTGCGGACCACCATCTGTGCGTTAGCCAATACCAGACGTGCATCGTCAACCCAGCAGTCAGAATATTCGAAACCGCGCACTATTTCAGGTTTTAATACCGATTCTGCGCCAAATCGCAAACTGGTCGAGCCGGGTAAGCTGGTGCGTTTCCCCAGATGATCGTACATAAACAGACCGATACGGATCATCCAGGCCGGGCGCAGGTGCGGGCGATGTGGCAAGCGAAAACGCATGGGAAAAGCGAGGTGCGGCGCCATTTTTAACAGCACTTCGCGTTCGGCCAGCGCTTCGCTGACCAGGCGGAATTCATAGTGTTCAAGGTAGCGCAGCCCGCCGTGAATCAGCTTCGAACTGGCGCTGGAAGTGGCACAGGCGAGATCGCGTGCTTCCAGCATCAGTACGGATAAACCACGCCCGGCGGCGTCTGCCGCGATACCGGCACCATTGATGCCTCCCCCTATCACAATCAGATCTTTGGTTTCCACGTTCGCTACCTCTGGCACTTTCGTTTAAGCTCATAAATGTTCGTTATCGATCAATATAGCAAACAAACGCGCCATTGGTAACATCAAAAAAACATTTCAGAGTGATGCGTGTAACATATTGGCGTTTATTTCCCGTCTGACGGTAAACTAGACAGTAGAATCATGGCCGGTTATCTGCCAGCAATATCATTTCGCTATATAGAGAAAGAGCACATGGACCACTTTGAATGTATCAATGTTGAAGAAGCGCACCAGAAACTGCATCAGGCAAAGGCGGTGCTGGTGGATATCCGCGATCCGCAGAGTTTTGCGATGGGGCATACGCCGGGTGCGTTTCATCTGACCAACGATACGCTGGGCGCGTTCATGCGCGATAACGACGTTGACACCGCGGTGATGGTGATGTGCTACCACGGCAATAGCAGTAAAGGTGCCGCGCAGTACCTGTTACAACAGGGCTATGACAAGGTTTACAGCGTGGATGGTGGGTTCGATGCGTGGCATCGTCATTTCCCTGCGGAAGTAGAACATGGTGCGCTTTAAGCGTAAGCACGCCATTCCGTTATTTCAGTCCTGCTTCGGATGTCATGGCTGCGGATGCGTTGTTCAGGGATGCCCAGGGCGCGCCACTCCTGCAACTCGTATATACTAGCCCCTTTGTGTGGAATAAGCGATCCGTTGTATGTTAATGATTACTTCTTTTGCTAACCCGCGTGTGGCCCAGGCGTTTGTCGACTACATGGCGACGCAGGGCATTATCCTGACCATTCAGCAGCATGATCAGAGCGATGTCTGGCTGGCCGATGAGAGTCAGGCCGGACGGGTGCAGGCTGAACTGGTTCGCTTTCTGGAAAACCCCGCCGATCCGCGTTATCTGGCGGCCAGCTGGCAATCCGGGCACACCAACAGCGGTTTGCGCTATCAGCGTTTCCCTTTCTTTGCCACCCTGCGTCACAACGCCGGGCCGTTTACGTGGGCCATTTTATGTGCCTGCATCCTGGTCTTTGTGCTGCAAAATATCCTCGGCGATCAGCCGGTCATGCTGCTGCTGGCCTGGCCTTATGATCCGTCACTGAAATTTGAAGTCTGGCGCTACTTTAGTCATGCATTCATGCACTTCTCGCTGATGCATATCCTGTTTAACCTGCTATGGTGGTGGTACCTCGGTGGGGCGGTGGAGAAACGCATCGGCACGGGTAAGCTGGTGGTCATTACCGTCATTAGCGCCTTGTTTAGCGGGTTTATCCAGCACCAGTTTAGCGGCCCCTGGTTTGGGGGATTATCCGGCGTTGTATATGCGCTGATGGGCTATGTCTGGCTGCGCGGAGAGCGGGATCCGCAAAGCGGCATCTATTTGCAGCGTGGCTTGATACTCTTTTCTTTGGTGTGGTTAATTGCTGGATGGTTTGATGTTTTTGGCATGTCGATTGCGAACGGTGCGCATGTGGCAGGTCTCGTGACCGGGCTGGCGATGGCGTTTGTCGATACGCAACATGCGCGAAAGCAAACATAGGGCCGCCTGACCCGGCTCTCTACAACGGTAGCGCCTTTATGCGAGTCTTATAATCCCAGGGATATTTCATGAAACAAACACAACGTCATGACGCCATTATCGAGCTGGTAAAAAAACAGGGATATGTCAGCACGGAAGAGCTGGTTGAGCAGTTTGCTGTCAGCCCGCAGACCATCCGTCGTGACCTGAACGATCTCGCCGAACAAAAAATGATCCTGCGCCACCACGGCGGAGCCGCGCTGCCTTCCAGTTCGGTCAATACCTCCTGGCACGACAGAAAGGCCACCCAGACGCAGGAAAAAGAGCGAATTGCCCGCAAGGTGGCCAGCCAGATCCCGGATGGCGCAACGTTGTTTATCGATATCGGCACTACGCCGGAAGCGGTTGCACATGCGCTGCTGGAACATAACGATCTGCGTATCGTCACCAACAACCTGAACGTGGCCACCACGCTGATGGTGAAAGAGGATTTCCGCATTATTCTGGCGGGCGGCGAGTTGCGCAGCCGGGATGGCGGCATTATCGGCGAAGCGACGCTGGACTTTATCTCCCAGTTTCGTCTTGATTTCGGCATTCTCGGTATCAGCGGCGTAGACAGCGATGGTTCGCTGCTGGAGTTTGATTACCATGAAGTGCGCACCAAACGCGCGATTATTGAAAACTCTCGCCACGTGATGTTGGTGGTGGATCACTCAAAATTTGGCCGTAATGCGATGGTGAATATGGGCAGCATCAGCATGGTCGATGCGGTCTACACTGATGTGATGCCGCCGGCAGGCATACTGAAGGTGATTACGGACAACAACCTTCAGCTGGAACTGTGCTAAACGGCGTTAAACGCCGTATCCCATCATTTTAAGCAACCGCTGGGCGTGCTGTACTGCATCCTGGCGGTGTGCGACTCCCAACTTCTGATACAGATTACGAATGTGGGTTTTAATGGTCGTGGCCGCCACGTCCAGCTCGCCGGCAATCTGTTCGTTGCTGTAACCGGAATAGATCAGCCCCAGTACCTGCCATTCACGCTGGGTCAGCGGGCTGGTGCGAATCAGCTCCGGGACTTCCGGATGACTCAGAAGCCGTTCGACAAAGCCCTCATCGAAGTGGGCAAACTTATGGCGATGGTGCTGGTTAATATCGCGCAGGATGCGCTGGGCGCGATGCTGTTCTAGCTCCGGTAGCGTATTGAGCTGAATAAGCTGTCGCAGCTGCTGCGCCATGGCTTCGCCTTCAATCACAAAGTGGCTGATAAACCCAGTGCGGTTGGCGAGTGCGAGCGCCTCCAGCAGGACTTTCTGTGCTTCGCTTTTGCGTCCCGCCTGCCAGTAAAGTTGGTTGAGCAGCAGCAGGTTGCGGTTAATATCGCTCATCAGGCGCAGCGAGCGGGCATTGTCGTTTAACTCTTCCAGCACCATTTCCGCCGAGTCAAAATCACCCAGCAGAATTTGCGCCCGGGCAATGTTGCGCCACTGGCTTTGCAGGAAGTGATTATTGGCGAATTCCGGTTTCGGCGTCAGACGCAACCAGTTGGTGGCCGCGGTTTTATCGCCGACCATCTGCCAGTAGAGCACCCGGACTTTATCGGCATTCGATACCCAGTCGCTATGATAGTGACCGTTGCCGAGCAGGTTTTCCAGGCGATTGAGGTGGCTGCGCGCGTTATCCAGATCGCCGCGTGCCAGCGAGCACTGTACCATCAAGGCCAGGCACTGAAGCTGCTGCTGCGGCTGATAGCTTGACAGGACATCCATACCATTACGTGCGGACGCTTCCGCCTCGTCCAGACGCGCCCAGGCCCATAGCAGCTGTGAACGAATACGTAGCAGGAATTCATGCATCGGCAGTTGCTCAAGATGCTGCTCGCGGATAAGCTGGAACGCTTTCTCCTGAACTTCCCAGGCGGCCTGCAGGAAGCCCTGAGCAAAGAGAATTTCGCTTTGCTGGATCATGCTCCACAGCGCGTAGTGCCAGATGTCATGGCGGCGGGACATCTGCTCTGTCTGCTGCATGACCGCCAGAGATTTACTTAACTGACCTTTACAATGCAGCACTTCACCGTGGACCGATGTGGCAACAATTCGGCTGTAATAGCTGGCCAATGGCAGCTCTTCTAATGCGACCATCGCCAGACGCTCGGCCTCTTCCTGATCGCCCGCGTTAATGGCGACCTGTGCACGCAGGGCGTTGAAATCGCCATGCATCGCGGTATCCATTTTCATGTTCATCTCCTGCTCGGCGCGAGCCAGCAGGGTGTTGACTTCGCTGTAACGGTGCTGGCTTTGCATCAGCCAGGCCTGCAGCAGAATCAGACGCGGATTTTCCAGCAGGTTTGTCCACGGCAGCGCCGCCAGCGATTGTTCGAGCAGCCCCAGTTCACTGTGATTAAACATGCCCCAGGCGTGATTCAATAAAATATCACGCAGCATTTTCGCATCACTGGCCGCCAGCGCATGATGAATGGCTTCGCTCGGGAAGTCCAGCGCCATCCAGCCTTCGGCGGCAGAGCGGTGAATTTCAGGTAATTCAGTTGCCAGTTCCCACTGGCAGCGCTGGCGCAGAAAATTGCCAAACAGGGGGTGATAGCGGAACCATTCGCCTGAGTCGTCCATCCGCTGTATGAACAGGCCCTGACGTTCAATCTCTTCTAACTGCATTTGCCCATTTTCTTCCCCGGTCACGCGAACGATGAGCGCATCGTTCATTGAGCGCAGCAGGGCGCTTTTCAGCAAAACATTACGCGTACGCGCGTCGACATTATCCAGTACCTCATCCACCAGATAATCAGAGAGATGACTGGCATTAATACCGGCAAGACGACGGGCGGAGTGGTGGGCGGAGGAGTTATTCTGGCGGGCTGAAAGAGCAATAAGCTGAAGCGCTGTGGCCCAGCCAGCAACGTCGTCGCACAGCCTGCTGCTGTCTTCAGCTTCAATCGGCGAGGCCAGACGGCAGTCGAAAAAGAGTTTTGCTTCCTGATGGGTAAACGCCAGTTGCTGGCTGCCAATTTCCAGCAGTTGATCGCGCACGCGCAGGTTAGCAATGCCGAGTTGCGGCAGGTTGCGCGAGAGCACCACCAGAGTCATATTCTCCGGCTGATGACGGAGGAAGAAGCGCATCGCATCGTGAATCATCGGATTGTTGATCAGATGATAATCATCAATCACCAGATACAGCGGGCGATGCCAGCCGGCGAGCTCAATAAACAGCTGCGCAAAAAGCGAGGGCAGGCTGGCATACTGGCGCTTCTGTACCAGCGTTTCGCTGGCCACACAGTGGCCGCCGGTAGCCTGCTGAACAGACGCGATCAGATAGCTGGCAAAACGCTCCTGTTGGTTGTCGCCTTCATCCAGCGAAAACCAGCCAAGTTCATTTTTCCCCGCTGCCCACTGAGAGATGAGCGTTGTCTTGCCGTACCCAGCGGGGCTGGTGACCAACACGAGACGGTAATTGTTCGCGCCGGAAAGTTTAGCCAGCAATCGCTCGCGAACCACGGTGTGTTCAAGACGGACTGGGCGACTTAATTTAGACGGAATCAACATAGTTAATCATTTCGCTGTGCAAGGGAGGATTTGCGATTTTTTTTGCGCTTCGTAATTAATGACTATTAAGGTCGACGATAATGAAAATTATTGCAAGTTATGTCCGGGGTTTATGCTCTTGAATTTGCACCAGGTCACAAATTCCCAATTAAAATCCTGCCGTTGTAAAACCGGTACCAGCGTGCGTGGTTGCTGGGTTTTCTCCGATCCAGGTACAGATAAAATAGCATCCGTTCCATTTTTTGTAGTTGTATGTTTTTATTCAATTAACTTCAGGTCGATCTTATAAATAATCATTTTGTCGGATTTGTGTGATGAGACGGGATTATTTTTTACACAATGCTTATTTTTATTTTGTGATAATTGCGGAATGGTGTTTTATCGAACGTTTTGTCTCGGCCTGTAACAAAATTTCTTCTGATGGTGAAGAACAACATAGTGTTCCTGTACGGTGAATTTTTCAGCATATTTCTGACGGAGAGCTACCGTTATAGTGGCCACGATCACACTTTTTGCTCATCCCTGCTGCTCCTCCCTGCCTAATCCCTGTCGGGATGAGGACGTTGCTTCAGGAGGTCGGCACACTAACGCTAACGTTTTAGTAAAGGACCCGGATTTCTTATGTCACAGACTTCTTTTAATAAAGATCAGTTTCAGGCTGCACTGACCCGTCAGTGGCAGCACTTTGGCTTACAGTCCGCTTCTGAGATGACTCAGCGTCAGTGGTGGCACGCCGTAAGCGGTGCGCTTGCCGAGCTGTTAGCCGCTCAACCGGTGGCGAAACCCGTCAAAGGGCAGCGTCACGTCAACTACATCTCTATGGAGTTTTTGATCGGTCGTCTGACCGGCAATAACCTGTTGAATCTGGGTTGGTATCAAGGGGTAAGCGATGAGCTGAAAGCCCATGATATTCATCTGACCGATCTGCTGGAAGAAGAGATCGATCCGGGCCTCGGCAACGGCGGCCTGGGCCGTCTGGCAGCATGTTTCCTCGACTCCATGGCGACCGTTGACCAGTCGGCGACCGGCTATGGTCTGAATTATCAGTACGGCCTGTTCCGCCAGTCTTTCGAAGATGGCCAGCAGATCGAAGCGCCGGATGACTGGGGGCGTAGCCGCTATCCGTGGTTCCGTCATAACGAACAGCTGGATGTGCAGGTTGGGATCGGCGGTAAGGTCAGCAAAAGCGGCGCCTGGGAACCGGCGTTGGTGATTACCGGTCAGGCCTGGGATCTGCCGGTGCTGGGGTATCGCAATAACGTGGCGCAGCCGCTGCGTCTGTGGCAGGCGACTCATGCTCATCCGTTTAACCTGACCAAATTTAACAATGGCGATTTCCTACGCGCAGAGCAACAGGGCATCGATGCGGAAAAACTGACTAAAGTGCTTTACCCGAACGATAACCATCAGGCAGGGAAAAAGCTGCGCTTAATGCAGCAATACTTCCAGTGCGCTTGTTCGGTTGCCGATATTCTGCGTCGCCACCATCTTGCGGGTCGTAAGCTGGCGGAACTGGCGGATTACGAAGTGATCCAGCTCAATGACACCCACCCGACCATCGCGATTCCTGAGCTGCTGCGCGTACTGATCGATGAACACCAACTGAGCTGGGATGACGCCTGGGCCATTACCAGCAAAACCTTCGCCTATACCAACCACACGCTGATGCCTGAAGCGCTGGAGTGCTGGGACGAGAAACTGGTGAAAGCGCTGCTGCCACGTCATATGCAGATAATCAAAGAGATTAACGACAGGTTTAAAACGTTGGTCGAGAAAACCTGGCCTGGCGATAAGTTGGTGTGGGCGAAGCTGGCGGTGGTGCATGACAAGCAGGTACGGATGGCGAACATGTGCGTGGTCAGCGGCTTTGCGGTCAACGGCGTTGCCGCGCTGCACTCCGATCTGGTGGTCAAGGATCTGTTCCCGGAATATCACCAGCTGTGGCCGAATAAATTCCATAACGTCACCAACGGTATTACCCCACGCCGCTGGATTAAACAGTGCAACCCGGAACTGGCCGCACTGCTGGATAAGACGCTGAAGAGAGAGTGGGTTAACGACCTCGATCAACTGATCCATCTGGAGAAATACGCTGACGATGCGGCGTTCCGCCAGACCTGGCGTGAAATTAAGCTGGCTAACAAAGTTCGCCTGGCGGCGTTTGTTCAGGCGCGTACCGGCATCGAGATCAACCCGCAGGCGATTTTCGATATCCAGATTAAGCGTCTGCACGAGTACAAGCGTCAGCATCTCAATCTGCTGAACATTCTGGCGCAGTACAAAGAGATCCGCGAAAACCCGCAGGCGGACCGCGTACCGCGCGTGTTCTTGTTCGGGGCGAAAGCCGCACCGGGCTACTACCTGGCGAAAAATATCATTTTTGCTATCAACAAGGTGGCGCAAGCGGTGAATCACGATCCGCTGGTAGGCGACAAGCTGAAAGTGGTCTTCCTGCCGGATTACTGCGTCTCTGCGGCGGAAATGCTGATTCCAGCGGCGGATGTCTCGGAACAGATCTCCACCGCGGGGAAAGAAGCCTCCGGTACCGGCAATATGAAGCTGGCGCTGAACGGTGCGCTGACCGTCGGGACCCTGGACGGAGCGAACGTTGAAATCGCCGAACAGGTCGGTGAAGAGAATATCTTTATCTTCGGTAACACCGTTGAAGAAGTTAAGGCGCTGAAAGCGAAAGGGTACGACCCGCTGAAATGGCGTAAAAAGGACAAGCTGCTGGATGCAGTCCTGAAAGAGCTGGAAAGCGGCAAGTATAGTGACGGCGACAAGCATGCTTTCGACCAGATGCTGCACAGCTTGCTGAAAGGTGGCGACCCGTATCTGGTGTTGGCGGACTTCGACGCGTATGTGGCTGCGCAAAAGCGGGTGGATGAGTTGTACCGTGACCAGGACGCCTGGACCCGCGCGGCGATTCTGAATAGCGCGCGCTGCGGCATGTTCAGCTCCGATCGCTCAATTCGCGACTATCAACAACGTATCTGGCAGGCAAAACGCTAAGGACAGGCCTATGGAGACTAAACGCCTTGATAACGCCGCGCTGGCGGCGGGAATAAGTCCTGACTACATCAATGCGCACGGTAAGCCGCAGTCGATTGCTGCGGCGACTAAACAACGCCTGCTGGATGCGATGCATCGTACAACAACCGCCACGAAAGTGGCGGTTGACCCGCTGCCGCCGGTGCAGGTTTTCACACACGGCAAGAAAATGTCGCTGCCGGTCGCCGGTCGCGGGGAATACCAGTGGATCCTCACCACCGAAGTGGGCAAACAGTATCAAGGCAAAGTGCGTGGAGGGGAGACCCTTCCGCTGCCGGCCAGACTGCCGGAAGGGTATCATTCGCTGACCCTGACTCAGGATGGCGAGCGCTGGCATTGTCGGGCGATTGTGACCCCGATACGTTGCTATGAACCACAAGCTCTGAAAGAGGGTAAAAAACTGTGGGGCGCCTGCGTACAGCTTTATACGCTGCGCTCGGAGAACAACTGGGGAATCGGTGATTTTGGCGATTTACGTGCGATGTTGCCGGAAATTTCCCGGCGCGGCGGCGCCTTTATCGGCCTTAACCCGATTCATGCACTCTATCCGGCAAATCCGGAGAGTGCCAGTCCCTACAGCCCATCCTCACGGCGCTGGCTGAACGTTATCTATATCGACGTTAACGCGGTCGATGATTTTCGTCAGAGCAAAGAGGCGCAGGCCTGGTGGCAATCGCCGGAGACACAGCGGGCATTACAGGCCGCACGTCAAACCGACAATGTGGATTATTGTGCCGTGACCACGTTGAAAATGACCGCGCTGCGCATGGCCTGGAAGCGATTTTCCGCCCGCCACGATGACGCGATGACGGCGTTTCGTCAGTTCGTGCTTCGGGAAGGCGAAAGTCTGTACTGGCAGGCGACGTATGATGCCCTGCACGCCTGGCAGATACAGCAAGATCCGCTCCGTTGGGGCTGGCCTGCCTGGCCAAAAGCGTATCAGGATATCAACAGCCCGGAAGTGAAAGCGTTCTGTACCGGACAGGCCGATGAGGTGAGTTTCTACCTCTGGCTGCAGTGGCTGGCGTATTCCCAGTTCGCAGAATGCTGGCACACCAGCCAGCACGACGCGATGCCGATTGGCCTGTACCGCGATCTGGCGGTGGGCGTGGCGGAAGGCGGCGCGGAAACCTGGTGTGACCGCGAGCTGTATTGTCTGAAAGCCTCCGTTGGGGCGCCGCCGGACATTCTTGGCCCGCTGGGGCAAAACTGGGGCTTGCCGCCGATGGATCCGCATATCATCGTTGCCCGTGCCTATGAGCCGTTCATTGCGCTGCTGCGCGCCAACATGCAAAACTGCGGTGCATTGCGCATCGACCACGTGATGTCGGTTCTGCGTTTGTGGTGGATTCCGTATGGTGAAACCGCCGACCACGGCGCCTATGTGCAGTATCCGGTTGATGATCTGCTGTCGATTATGGCGTTGGAGAGTCAGCGTCACCGCTGTATGGTGATTGGCGAAGATCTGGGTACCGTACCGGTGGAGATAGTCGGCAAGTTGCGTAAGAGCGGCGTCTATTCCTACAAAGTGCTCTATTTCGAAAACGACCATGAGAAGACGTTCCGCGCACCGCAGACGTATCCGCAACAATCAATGGCAGTGGCGACGACGCATGATCTGCCGACGCTACGTGGCTACTGGGAAAGCGGAGACCTGACGCTGGGTAAATCGCTAGGTCTGTACCCTGATGAAGGGGTTTTGCGTGGCCTGTATCAGGATCGTGAATTGGCGAAACAGGGGCTGCTGGATGCGCTGCATCAGTATGGCTGCCTGCCAAAGCGCGCCGGGCATAATGCCTCGCTGATGGCGATGACGTCGACCCTCAATCGCGGTATGCAGCGTTACATTGCGGACAGCAACAGCGCATTGTTGGGGCTACAGCCGGAAGACTGGCTGGACATGGCCACCCCGGTCAATATCCCGGGAACCAGCACCGAATATCCGAACTGGCGGCGTAAGCTGTCCACAACCCTTGAGCAGATGTTTGCTAATGAGCGGGTGAATAAGCTGATTAAGGATCTGGATAAGCGGCGCAAAGCTGTCGCTAAGAAGAAGTAGTTCCACCGCGTCCCCGGTGACGCGATGTAAAAAGGTTAACAAAAAGGCCGGGTCGCAGCGGACCCGGCCTTTCTTATGCAGATGTCTGGCTTACACCACCATCCCCAGCAGCAGACAGCCAACCAGGCCGCACACTGAGATAATGGTTTCCAGCACCGACCACGACTTAATGGTTTCTCCGATGGTCAGGTTGAAGTATTCCTTAAACAGCCAGAAGCCCGGATCGTTAACGTGAGAGAAAATAACGCTGCCGGAGCCGACGGCAATAACCATCAGTTCCGGGCTGACGCCGGTGGTGGCAATCAGCGGTGCGGCAATCCCGCCAGCGGTGATGGCGGCAACGGTCGCGGAGCCGAGCGCAATACGCAGTACCGCCGCGATAGACCAGGCCATAAACAGCGGAGACATGTTGGATTCGTGCATGATCGAGGCGATGTATTTATCCATGCCGCTATCGACCAGCACCTGCTTGAAGGCGCCACCGCCGCCGATGATCAACAGCATCATGGCGATAATTTTGATAGACGAAGTCAGCGTGTCGTTGATCTGTTCCATCGAACGCCCACGGTTCAGGCCGAAGGTGAACAGAGCGATGAGGACCGCAATCAGGGTCGCCATGACCGGGTCGCCGAAGAACTCGGCAATTGGCAGGAAGGCGTGGCCTTTCGGCAGGATCATCTCGGCAATGGCACGCATCGCCATCAGGATCACCGGTACCAGTGAGGTCCAGACGCTGACGCCAAAGCCCGGCATCTCTTCTTCGGTAAAGGTTTTCGGGTTGTGCAGTCCTTCCGGAATCGGCTTATCGATGCCTTTCAGGAAGCGAGCAAAAACCGGACCGGCAAGGATAACCGTCGGGATAGCCAGAATCGTACCGTACAGCAGGGTTTTGCCCATATCGGCGTGGAAGATAGTGGCAATCGCCGTTGGGCCCGGGTGCGGAGGTAGAAAACCGTGAGTCACAGAGAGCGCGGCCGCCATGGGAACGCCGACGTACAGCAGCGGGATGCGGGCAGATGCGGCAATGGTGAACACCAACGGTAGCATCAGCACAAAGCCCACTTCGTAGAACAGCGCGAAGCCGACGGTAAAACCGGTCAGCACGACTGCCCACTGGATGTGTTTTTTACCGAACTTAGCAATTAAGGTCGTGGCAATTCGCTGAGCGCCGCCGCAATCCGCCAGCAGCTTACCGAGCATAGCGCCAAAGCCCATGATTAGTGCGAGACTGCCGAGAGTTCCCCCAACGCCGTTTTTAATGGATACGATGACTTTATCCAGAGGCATACCTTGCATAAGTCCGACGGCGAGTGCCACCAGAACCAGAGCGATGAAGCCGTTCATTTTGAAACGGATCATCAGCAGCAATAACAGGGCAACCCCGATAGCAACGATGACTAATGGCATAATTTACCTGGCCTTTCATTTGTTATGGGTAACGTCAAATTTCAGTTTATTCCGTTTGCTCCGCCTCGGCCGGCAAACGTTACGGCGCCATAAAATCGACTATCACTCCTGTAAGAAAGGATAGCTGGCTATTTTTATAGCAGCGGTGCCTGAAAGAGATGATACGGGTAACATATGCGGATTGAAAATCACCCGACGAGGTAAAATTTTAAATATGAGACTTAAGTCATACTCTTTCCCGGGTTTTTGCCGGGCGGGCAGGGGGAAATGTTGTGCGGTAACATCGGCAGGGGCAGCCCGGCAGGGGAAATGCCACCGGGCTTAACATCGGGAAGATGAAGCGTGCTTAGTAGTAAGAGTGTTCGCCACGCTGGTGCTCGGTCAAATCGCGCACGCCTTTCAGCTCAGGGAATTCGTTCAGCAACTGTTTCTCGATCCCTTCTTTCAGGGTGACATCGACCATCGAGCAGCCGTTACAGCCGCCGCCGAACTGCAGGATAGCCAGGCCGTCTTCGGTGATTTCCATCAGCGTGACGCGTCCGCCATGGCCGGCCAGCTGCGGGTTAATCTGTGATTGCAGCAAGTATTCAACGCGTTCCATCAGCGGAGCATCGTCGGAAACTTTGCGCATCTTGGCGTTCGGTGCTTTCAGCGTCAGCTGAGAGCCAAGCTGATCGGTGACGAAGTCAATCTCAGCGTCTTCCAGATACGGCGCACTGAGTTCGTCGACATACGCCGTCAGCTGCTCAAACTTCAGCGCCGTGTCGGTGTCTTCCACCGCATCCGGTGGGCAGTAGGAAACGCCGCACTCAGCGTTTGGGGTGCCGGGATTGATCACAAATACACGAATTTGTGTCCCTTCTTCCTGATTTACCAGCAATTTGGCAAAGTGCGCTTGTGCAGCATCGGAAATACGGATCATAGCGTTGGCCTAATAGTTGACTATTTTACTGGGTTATAATACGCCCATCAGCAAGGGTCTACAAGGTACGGCATATACACCATACCTGAACTGTCGCGGCGCCGTTTCGCAAAAGCAGGCGGGATATTTCAGCGACGGTGCTTCCGGTGGTGACGACATCATCCACAATGGCGATATGGAGGCCGTGCACCGATATTTCAAGCTGAAAGGCATTTTTCAGGTTCTGTTTGCGCAAGCGGGCAGAGAGGTGGTGTTGGGTCGCAGTACGTCGGTTACGACGTAAAGCATCATGGTGCCAGGCGCACTGCAGCCAGTGCGCCAACGGTCGGCATAGCAGGTCACTTTGATTGAAGCCTCGTCGCCACTGGCGCCGCTGCCACAGCGGGACACTGACGAGACGGTCTGGTTGGGGAAATCCTTCTCTCTGGCGAACGCGTAACAGCAGTAGACGCGCCAGCGCTGGCGCCAGTTCCGGGCGATGAGAAAACTTAAGTTGATGTATCAAACCGCTCAGCGGCGGCCGGTAATCATTGACCGTGACCAGCCGGTGCCACGGCGGCGGATTCTGCAGGCAGCGACCGCAGGGGAGTTTGCTGGCCGCTGCAGGCAGGCCGCACCGCGGGCAAAGCGAATGGGGAAGTGCCAGAGAGGTGGCGCAGCGGGAGCAGATTCCCCAGCTGGCGATCGCCACCGGCATTTGGCATAGCCAGCATAAGCTGTGTACTGTTAGCATATTTCACCTCGTAATGGTGGAGAGAGAACAGTAACTGATGAACGACATCTGGTGGCAAACCGTGGGGGAAGGAAATTGTCATCTTGTGCTCCTGCACGGATGGGGACTGAATGCCGGGGTATGGGATTGCGTGACGCCGGAACTGGCCTCGCACTTTACGCTGCATCTGGTTGACCTGCCGGGCTATGGTCGTAGCAGCGGCTTTGGCGCCCTGTCGTTGGAAGAGATGGCGCAGCAGGTACTGAGCCAGGCCCCGGAACAGGCTATCTGGCTGGGCTGGAGCCTGGGTGGGTTGGTGGCCAGTCAGATTGCTTTGTGTCATCCCGAGCGTGTCCAGGCGCTGGTCACCGTGGCTTCTTCACCCTGTTTTGGCGCCGATGGCGACTGGCCCGGAATCAAAGCAGAGGTGCTGAGTGGATTTCAGCAGCAGTTGAGTGAAGATTTCCAGCGTACCGTAGAGCGGTTTCTGGCGCTGCAAACGATGGGGACGGAAAGCGCTCGCCAGGATGCCCGGGCGTTGAAAAGTACCGTGCTGTCGTTGCCGATGCCGTCCTCAGAAGTGTTGAACGGCGGGCTGGAGATCCTGAAAACGGCCGATTTACGCCAACCGCTGACTGCATTCGCGCAGCCATTCCTGCGGCTGTATGGCCGACTGGATGGTCTGGTACCGCGGAAAATTGTCCCGGTTCTGGATGCATTATGGCCGCAGAGTGAATCTGTGGTCTTTGAAAAAGCGGCCCATGCACCGTTTATCTCGCACCCGCAGGCGTTCTGTGAGCCACTGGTGGCGTTGAAAAATCGTCTGCACAATTATTTTTAGCAGGCTGTGGCAAAAATCCCGACCATAGCAATACTTAGGTTGTCACGGGGGGGAAGGCCTTTTTGTCGCCCCCGGGGCCTATAAAAACAACCTTATGGAGAGTTGAGGCTATGAAAATAATTACAGGTATTGTTGCATCTCTGGTGATTGGCTCCCTGTCTTTTGGCGCGTTTGCAGCGAAAGAGATTCAAAAAGATGAAGTGGCATCAATGAAGCTGACGAAAATCGGCAGCATTACGACTTCAAAAACGACTTCACCGATGGATGCAAAGCGCGATCTGTCGAAGAAGGCGGATGAGCTGGGCGGCAAGTATTTTGTAGTGATTGCCGGTTCGAAAAATGAGAAAACCGTTCACGCTAACGCCGACGTCTACAAATAAGCAAAAGCGGGTCTCAGGACCCGCTTTGGTTTTAGTGCTCAAGGGGCTTAGCCCTGGAGTTATCAGCGCAGTGCCCACCACTCCCGCAAGCAGGCTTTCCCCTCAGGGCAATTTTTGCAGCTACCGGACAAACAGCCGTCCGCGTCTTCCTTCATGCGCACGGCTTTCCCCATGTCTTCCAGACGACTCAGCATGGCATCGACCAGCGCCTGCGGAGCATGCAGGCGAGCGCTGAGCTGTGCCGCCTCCATCCGTCCCTGCAGGGCCAGCATATTGCGTACTTCAATCAACGACACCATGATAACTCCTTAGTGACAGTCACCTGCTGGACTCTGGCAGCAGGATGACGGCGTTTTACGCGTGGCCAGCAGGGAGACGTCGACCCGGCTACGGGATCGGCGTAACAGGCCAAAGACCAAGACGTTGAACAGCACTACCGACAGGATACACACCAGACTGTAGCGCGGATGCTGGCTGAAACTCACAGTCTGGTAGTACAGCGTGGAGAGCGAGTAGGCGATGTTCAGCCCCCACAGGATGGAGAATGACATCCAGCCACGGCTAGATTCGCGAGCGATAGCCCCCATTACCGAGATGCACGGGATATAGAGCAGAACGAAAATCAGGTAGCTGTAGGCGGCCGCTGCGCTGCCGAATTTGCTGCCCATAACGCCCATGGCGCCGGTTTCCATTTCACCATCGCCTTTGCTGGCTTCGATAGGGTTAGCCAGGACGCTCAGGCTGAAGGTGTTTTTCAGGCTCTGCCAGGTTTCATCCAGTGCGGCCAGCAGTTCGTCGCCGAGGTGGAATTCCTGCGGATTAAAGGCTTTATTCTGAATATCTTCGGCAGTGTAGAGCGTGTTTAGCGTCCCGACGACCACCTCTTTCGCCATGGCGCCGGTAAACAGTCCGACGGTGGCCTGCCAGTTATCTCCATGCACGCCAATCGGTTTAAAAATCGGCGTAATAATACGGCTGACGGAGGCCAGCGCCGAATCGTTAATGTTATCCACCAGCTTGCCGTTGAGCGAGAAGCTGTTCAGGGCGCTAAGGAAAATACTGACGATGACGATAACTTTACCCGCGCGCAGCACAAAGCCTTTCAGTCTCTGCCAGGTCTGGAGGACCAGACTTTTGATATGCGGGACGTGGTAGACCGGCAGTTCCATCACGAACGGCGATGCTTCGCCGCGCATAATGGTGTGTTTGAGCATCAGGCCGGTCAGGATAGCCATCACGATACCGAGCAGATACAGCGAGAAGACCGCCAGCGCGCCATTCTGACCAAAGAACGCGGCGGCGAAAACCGCGAAGATCGCCAGGCGCGCGCCGCAGGACATAAACGGCGCCATCATGATGGTCATCAGACGTTCGCGCGGCGCATCCAGTGTGCGCGCGCCCATGACCGACGGCACGTTGCAGCCGAAGCCGACAATCAGCGGAACAAAAGATTTCCCTGGTAGCCCCAGCGCCTGCATCAAGCGGTCCATGACGAAGGCCGCTCGCGCCATATAGCCGGAATCTTCAAGGAAGGAGAGGAACAGATACATCATGCCTATTTGCGGTACCAGCGGCAGCACGGTGTTGATACCGCCGCCCAGCCCTTGGGCAAGGAAAACGGTTAGCCAGTCCGGGAAATGCAGGGTATAACCCAGCCACTGAATACCGTGAATAAAGATAGCCACGGAGCCGGCGTCAAAGATGGGTTGTAACGCGCCGCCGATGTTGATCGCCAGCAGAAACATCAGGTACATGACAAATAAGAAGATGGGCAGCCCCAGCACGCGGCTCAGGATGATTTTGTCCATCGCGGTGGTGAAACGACTTGGCTCAGCGGTGAGCGTGTTGCTGACGGCATCGCAGATGGCGGCAATGCTCTGATAGCGGGCATCCGCGATATGCAGTGCCGGATCGTCAATTTCCGCGCTCAGATTCGCCAGGGCATCGTTGAGCTTATGCGCAGCGTTCCCGGCGTACTCGCGGCTGTAAATATCACCCTCCAGCATCTGCAAACCCAGCCAACAGCGTTGACGCTGCGGGATCTCCGGCACCATCTCCTGAGCCAGTTTTTCGGCTTCGCGCAGCAGCGGCTGCGGGTAATGCACCAGTTCAAGCGACGTATTTTGCTGGCGGCGATCGACGGCCATTTTTAACGCTTCGATGCCGCGCCCGCGAGTAGAGACCAGCGGAATCACCGGGCAACCCAGTCTGGCCGCCAACGCGTCAACGTCAATACGGATTTTTTGCTTCTCGGCAATATCCAGCATATTCAACGCAACGATGCAGGGGATGCCCAGCTCCAGTAATTGCAGCGTCAGATAGAGGTTGCGTTCCAGATTTGAGGCGTCGACCACGTTAATCAGCATGTCGGCGTCGCCGCTGAGGATATAGTGGCAGGCGATCTGCTCATCTAAAGAGGTCTGTGAAGAGATCGTCGTTAACGAATAGGTGCCGGGGAGGTCCACCAGGGTGACCTGGTAGTCAGTGGTGGTAAAGGCCCCTTCTTTGCGCTCGACGGTGACCCCGGCCCAGTTGCCGACGCGCTGACGAGCACCGGTAAGCTGATTAAATAATGTTGTCTTGCCGGAGTTCGGATTACCAATTAAACCAAGAGTTAGCTTTTTCATATTTCAGACTCTGAGTACCGGACCAGGTGTTATCGTGCAACCGCTTCCAGTTCTATTAAATCGAGATCTTTTTTGCGTAATACCAGGTTTACGCGCCGGGTTTCGATATGCACCGGATCGCCAAGTGGTGCGACGCGGACCACATTAAAAGAGGATCCTGGCAGCATTCCAAGGGATAACAGTTTCTGACGATAAGCCGGACTAATATCGCGAGAGAAACCCGTGATTTTCCACGCACTATCAGGAGTGAATTGCATAAGGCCTACCTGTAATCGCTAACTGAACGAGAGTTTACCGTGTGCGGTCATCGCACAGCACCTGGGGCATAGCCAACGGAGAAAAATAAAGACCTACTGAAAATGATGATAATGATAATAGTTTTTATCATCAATACATAAAGGGTTTAATAATTGACATTTGCCGGAAATATGCTGCTTTTTTGATATGGCGCAAGGTCTGCACTGTAGCGATAAATAACGGTAATATTTATTTTGTCATTGAATGTTCAATTAAGGTTTCATTGGTTAACAAAATGAAACTTTAATAGATAACTTATTTACTCGCCTTTATTCGCCGTCGTGAATCAAGTTGCGCAGTATACCGATATTGGGTCAGAGAACAGGGCGGAAAAACGGCCCCTGCAATGAGGGGCCGGGAAGGATTAGCGTTTTTTACCCATGGCTGCAGCCAGCGCGTCCATCATGGCGCTGTTGCCACCTGACTGCACTTCACGGCCGCGCGGTTTTGCCGCCTTTGCCGCCGGGCGATTGCCCTGCGCACGATCGTTACCGCCGCCGCGTCGGGCGTTACTCTCGCCCGGCTGCTCGTCCAGACGCATGGTCAGCGCGATACGTTTACGCTGTAGGTCGACCTCCATCACTTTAACCTGCACGATGTCGCCAGCTTTGACTACGGTATGCGGATCGTCGACGAATTTATTCGACAGCGACGAAATATGCACCAGGCCATCCTGGTGAACGCCGATGTCGACAAAGGCGCCAAAATTAGTGACGTTGGTGACCGCACCTTCAAGGACCATGCCTGGCAGCAGGTCGTTCATGGTTTCCACGCCATCGGCGAACTTCGCGGTTTTAAATTCCGGACGCGGGTCGCGACCGGGCTTTTCCAGCTCTTTGATAATGTCGGTGACGGTTGGCACACCGAATTTCTCATCGGTGAAGTCGGCCGCTTTCAGACTGCGTAATTCGCTGCTGTTGCCCATCAGATCGTTTAACGCCTGCCGGGTCGCGGCCAGAATACGCTCAACGATCGGGTAGGCTTCCGGGTGAACGGTGGAGGCATCCAGCGGGTTGTCGCCGTGGTTAATACGCAGGAACCCGGCGCACTGCTCGAAGGCTTTGGGACCGAGGCGGCTGACTTTCAGCAGTTGCTGACGGTTCTGGAACTGGCCGTTTTCATCACGCCAGGCGACGATATTCTGCGCCATCATCCGCGTCAGGCCCGCCACGCGGGTGAGCAGCGGCACGGAAGCGGTGTTCAGATCCACGCCGACGGCGTTAACACAGTCTTCGACCACCGCATCCAGCTTACGTGCCAGCTGTGACTGGCTGACGTCGTGCTGGTACTGGCCCACACCGATGGATTTCGGATCGATTTTAACCAGTTCGGCCAGCGGATCCTGCAGACGGCGGGCGATTGACACGGCGCCGCGCAGAGAAACATCGAGGTCCGGGAACTCCAGAGCTGCCAGTTCGGAAGCCGAATAGACGGAAGCCCCGGCTTCGCTGACGATCACTTTCTGCGCGGTGACTTTCGGAAACTGTTGCTGGACATCGAGGAAGAAGCGCTCGGTTTCACGGGAGGCGGTGCCGTTCCCGATAGCGACCAGCTCAACGTTGTGCTTTTCACACAGTGCGGCGACGACTATCGCCGCTTTGGCGGCCTGTCCGGTGTGTGGATAGATGGTGTCCGTGGCGACCAGTTTACCGGTGCCATCTACCACGGCGACTTTTACACCGGTGCGCAGACCCGGATCGAGGCCCATGGTGGCGCGCAATCCGGCGGGGGCGGCCATCAGCAAATCGTGCAGGTTACGGGCAAACACGTTGATGGCTTCATCTTCGGCGCGTTCGCGCACGGTGCCCATCAGCTCGGTTTCCAGATGCATCAGCACCTTAATGCGCCACGTCCAGCTGACAACCCCTTTGCGCCAGCTGTCGGCGGCGGCGTTGTTCAGCCGTAAACCGAGATGGTCGCTAATAATCTGTTCGCAGTGGCTCTCTTTCGGCGGCTCGTCAAACTGCGGGTCGGCATTCAGGGCCAACTGCAGGATGCCTTCGTTACGGCCGCGGAACATGGCGAGTGCGCGATGCGAAGGGACGGTAGCGACAGGTTCATGGTGATCGAAGTAGTCGCGGAATTTTGCCCCTTCCTCTTCTTTCCCGCTCACCACCGTGGCAACCAGGTGCGCATTCTTCCACAGGTAGTCGCGCACCTTCGCCAGCAGCGCGGCGTCTTCAGCAAAACGCTCCATCAGGATATAACGCGCGCCATCCAGTGCGGCTTTGGTATCGGCGACGCCTTTATCGGCATCAACAAACTTCGCGGCTTCTGTTTCCGGGTCGTGGGACGGCTCGTTCCAGAGCAGGTCCGCCAGCGGCTGCAACCCGGCTTCAATGGCGATTTGCCCACGGGTGCGGCGCTTCGGTTTATAGGGCAGATAAAGGTCTTCGAGCTCGGTTTTGCTCAGCGTGGTGGTAATCGCTTTTTCCAGCGCATCGGTCAGCTTGCCCTGTTCGCCGATCGATTTGAGGATGGATTGACGGCGGTCTTCCAGTTCACGCAGATAACCGAGCCGGGTTTCCAGATTACGCAGCTGCGTGTCATCCAGACCGCCGGTGACTTCTTTACGATAGCGTGCGATAAACGGCACGGTGTTCCCTTCATCAAGCAGGCGAACGGCAGCTTCTACCTGTTCAGACCTGGCCTGAAGTTCACCCGCAATAATGCGGCAGAGCGAATCATTCATCATGTCTTTTTCATCTTGTGGATCGAAAATCAAGGGATAGTTATACGGACTGACACAGCAAAATGCCAGTCGCGGTACCCGGCTCTCAGATTGTTCCGGGCGCGTTATTTCACATATTCGATATTGTTTACGTACCAACTGGCTTCGCCGGCGGGCGTGTTAACCACCGCCAGGTCGCCGACCTCTTTTTTCAGCAGCGCGCGGGCCATCGGCGAGTCGATAGAGATGTAGTCTTTACGTCCGAAAATTTCATCATAACCGACGATGCGAAAGCGTTTGATGTCGCCATCATCGTTTTCGATTTCAACCCACGCGCCGAAAAACACTTTGCCCTCTTGCTGCGGGGAGTAATCGACGATCTTCAGATTTTCCAGAGATTTGGTCAGATAGCGTACCCGGCGGTCGATTTCGCGCAGACGCTTTTTGTTGTACTGGTAATCGGCATTTTCGCTACGGTCACCGAGGCTGGCCGCCCAGGTCACTTTTTTGGTGACCTCAGGACGCTCTTCACGCCACAAATAGTCCATTTCTTTTTTAAGTTTTTCATACCCTTCACGGGTGATCAGCGGCGTCTTCATTTATCGTTCTACCTTCTGATTGTCGGACACTGTGCGCAACGATGTGCGGTTGCGCACAATTCGCAGCACGTAATAATACCGACAGGATAAATAATGTGTCTTATGATTAAATGTATACTTAAGCTGCTGTTAAATATGCTTTGTAACAATTTAGCCTGGAATATATACCAGATTTAGCTGGTCGGCGACCCGGGCTTTTTTGAGAATACGCACTGACAATTGCAGTGAACCTTTGGGAGTATAAACAATGCAAGAGAATTATAAGATTCTGGTTGTCGACGACGACATGCGCCTGCGTGCGCTGCTCGAACGTTATCTGACCGAGCAAGGCTTCCAGGTTCGAAGCGTCGCCAACGCTGAACAAATGGATCGTCTGTTGACTCGTGAGTCCTTCCACCTGATGGTGCTGGATTTGATGTTGCCGGGCGAAGATGGCCTCTCCATTTGCCGTCGCCTGCGTAGCCAAAGCAACCCGATGCCGATCATCATGGTAACGGCGAAAGGGGAAGAGGTTGACCGTATTGTCGGTCTCGAAATCGGTGCGGACGACTATATTCCAAAACCGTTCAACCCGCGTGAACTGCTGGCCCGTATTCGCGCTGTGCTGCGTCGTCAGGCCAATGAGCTGCCGGGTGCGCCGTCGCAGGAAGAGGCGGTCATCGCCTTTGGTAAATTCAAGCTGAATCTCGGCACTCGCGAGATGTTCCGCGAAGATGAACCAATGCCGCTTACCAGCGGTGAATTTGCGGTACTGAAAGCGCTGGTGAGTCATCCGCGTGAGCCGCTCTCCCGCGATAAACTGATGAACCTTGCTCGCGGTCGCGAATACTCGGCGATGGAGCGTTCCATCGATGTCCAAATCTCCCGTCTGCGCCGCATGGTTGAAGAGGATCCGGCACATCCGCGCTACATCCAGACCGTGTGGGGGCTTGGCTACGTCTTCGTACCGGACGGCTCTAAGGCATGAAACGCGTGCGCTTTTCGCCGCGAAGCTCGTTTGCTCGCACCCTGTTGTTGATTGTCACCTTGCTGTTTGTCAGCCTGGTGACCACCTACCTGGTGGTGCTGAATTTTGCGATTCTACCGAGCCTCCAGCAGTTTAATAAGGTGCTGGCATACGAAGTGCGTATGCTGATGACCGATAAACTGCAGCTGGAGGATGGCACCCAGCTGGTGGTACCGCCGGCGTTTCGCCGCGAAATTTATCGCGAGCTGGGCATTTCGCTCTATTCCAATGAAGCGGCGGAAGATGCTGGTCTGCGCTGGGCGCAGCATTATGAGTTTTTAAGCCAGCAGATGGCGCACCAGCTGGGTGGGCCAACCGAAGTGCGGGTTGAGGTTAACAAAAGCTCCCCCGTGGTGTGGTTGAAAACCTGGCTGTCGCCCAATATTTGGGTGCGCGTACCGCTGACGGAAATCCATCAGGGCGACTTCTCGCCGCTGTTCCGCTATACCCTCGCGATTATGTTACTGGCGATTGGTGGCGCCTGGCTGTTTATCCGTATTCAGAACCGGCCGTTGGTCGATCTTGAACATGCGGCGTTGCAGGTCGGGCGGGGCATCATTCCGCCGCCGTTGCGGGAATACGGTGCATCCGAGGTGCGTTCGGTCACCCGGGCCTTTAACCACATGGCCGCAGGCGTAAAACAGCTGGCAGACGATCGTACACTGTTAATGGCTGGCGTCAGCCACGATCTGCGTACGCCGCTGACACGTATTCGCCTGGCGACAGAGATGATGGGGGAAGAGGACGGTTACCTTGCTGAGTCGATCAACAAAGACATCGAAGAGTGTAACGCCATCATCGAGCAGTTTATTGATTACCTGCGTACGGGTCAGGAGATGCCGATGGAGCTGGCGGACCTGAACTCCGTGCTGGGTGAGGTTATTGCGGCGGAAAGCGGTTACGAACGTGAAATTGCAACGGAGCTGCAGGCCGGCGAGATTCTGCTGCGTATTCATCCGCTGTCCATTAAGCGTGCGCTGGCCAATATGGTGGTTAACGCCGCGCGTTATGGCAACGGCTGGATTAAGGTCAGCAGCGGTAGTGAAGCAAGCAGCGCCTGGTTCCAGGTTGAGGATGATGGTCCGGGGATTAAGCCGGAACAACGCGAGTATCTGTTCCAGCCATTTGTTCGTGGCGATAGCGCCCGCAGCACCAGCGGTACCGGATTGGGGCTGGCGATTGTGCAGCGTATTATCGATAACCATAACGGTCGCCTGGAGATTGGCTCCAGCGAGCGGGGCGGGCTGTTAATTCGCGCCTGGCTGCCGGTTCCGGTTCAACGTGCGTTAATGCCAACGAAGCAAAGCAAAGAGAGTTAAGCGGCCGCTGGCAGCCGTCTGAATCGCGCAAGTCGGCGTGGCGAGCATAAAAAAAGCCGGGCATTGCCCGGCTTGTTCTTTATGGCTACACGGTCAGCGTTTCGGGCCAGCAGCGACCAGCGCGGCGCCCGCTGGCGTATCGGTGTACTTCTCGAAGTTCTCTACGAACAGCTTCGCTAGCTGGTCGGCTTTCTCCTGCCACTGCTCTGGCGAACCATAGGTGTTGCGCGGGTCGAGGATGTGTGTATCGACACCTGGCAGTGAGGTTGGGATCTGCAAATCGAACATCGGCAGCGTGAAGGTTTCCGCATTGTCCAGCGACCCGTCTAGAATGGCGTCGATAATGGCACGGGTATCTTTAATTGAGATCCGTTTGCCGGTGCCATTCCAGCCGGTATTGACCAGATAAGCCTGCGCACCGGATGCCTGCATGCGTTTCACCAGAACTTCCGCATACTGCGTCGGATGCAGCGACAGGAACGCGGCGCCGAAGCAGGCGGAGAAGGTTGGCGTCGGTTCAGTGACGCCACGCTCGGTGCCGGCCAGTTTAGCGGTAAAGCCAGAGAGGAAGTGATACTGGGTCTGGTCTGCCGTCAGGCGAGATACCGGCGGCAGTACACCGAAAGCATCCGCAGTCAGGAAGATAACTTTGGTGGCATGGCCCGCTTTCGAGATCGGCTTAACGATATTTTCGATATGATCGATCGGGTAGGAGACGCGGGTGTTCTCGGTTTTCGAACCATCGTCGAAATCAATCGTGCCGTCCGCGCGAACCATCACGTTTTCCAGCAGCGCATCACGACGAATCGCGTGATAGATGTCTGGCTCTGCGGCTTCGGAGAGTTTAATGGTCTTGGCATAGCAGCCGCCTTCGAAGTTGAAGACGCCATCGTCATCCCAGCCGTGCTCGTCATCGCCAATCAGGCGGCGTTTCGGATCGGTGGAAAGGGTGGTTTTACCGGTGCCGGAGAGGCCAAAGAAGACCGCCACGTCGCCTTTCTCACCTACGTTAGCGGAACAGTGCATCGATGCGATTCCCTGCAGCGGCAGCAGGTAGTTCATGATCGAGAACATCCCTTTCTTCATTTCGCCACCGTACCAGGTGCCGCCAATCAGCTGGATCCGCTCGGTCAGGTTGAAGGCTACGAAGTTTTCAGAGTTGAGTCCCTGCTCCTTCCACTGCGGGTTGGTGCATTTGGCGCCGTTCATGACGATGAAATCCGGCTTAAAGTTGGCCAGTTCTTCATCGTTTGGGCGAATAAACATGTTCTTGACGAAGTGTGCCTGCCAGGCCACTTCGGTAATGAAGCGCACGCTCAGACGCGTATCGGCATTGGCGCCACAGAACGCATCGACGATGAACAGACGCTTACTGGAAAGCTGATGAGTGACCAGATCTTTCAGGTGCTGCCAGGTTTCCTGAGAGAGCGGTTTATTGTCGTTTTTACCGTTGCCTTTATCAGACCACCACACGGTATCGCGGGTTGTATCGTCACGAACGATATATTTATCTTTCGGCGAACGACCGGTAAAAATACCGGTATCGACGGCAATCGCTCCCAGATTGGTTAGTACGCCACGCTCATACCCTTCCAGTGTGGGATCGAGTTCTTCCTGATACAACGTATCGAAGCTGGGGTTGTGGACGATATCCTGGACGTCATTGATACCATAAGCCTTGAGATCCTGCGGGGTTAAACCATTATTAACGCGCATGTCACTGCTCCTTAGCCAATAATATATACTGCTTTAAATTGTAGGGGTTATTTCGGGGTATAGACCGCGACCAGGCTCATAGATTTACGTATCTCGACAAACGCCTTACTTACGAAAAACACGGTGACTCCTGTCACGAAATATGCGTGATTATCTCAGGAAATTGGCCGTTGGGGGGCATCGATGTTTCTTATTGGTTAAAAAGTAATTAAAAAAACTGCCAAAATGTGAAGGTAATCGCTTTCCTGAAAGAAAATTACGTAACTCTTTCAGTGAAAATCGATTCATCACGCGAGGAAATGTTTGACGACAGGTGCGGCGGAGGCAGAAAACCTCTGCCGCGAGCTCTGACGGACAGGATTATCAGTGAACCTGCGGGTCGGCCGGAGACGCATTATTGCGGATCTCGGCGATATCCATGGCGTTGAAGAGGTAATGATTGCCGCAGTAATCGCAGTGCATATCAATTTCGCCTTCGTCAGCGAGAATGCTGTCGATCTCTTCATCCGGCAGCGTTTTCAGCGCCCCGGCGCAGCGTTCGCGGGAACAGGTACATTTAAATTCCACATTCTGCGGATCGTACACGGTCACTTCTTCTTCGTGATACAGGCGCCACAGGACGTCAGTAGCTGAGAGGGTGAACAATTCCTCGGCTTTGATGGTCTCCGTTAGCGTTGCCAGATGTTCGAAATCATTGGCCTGCGTCTCTTGTGCCGGCATGACCTGAAGCAGCATGCCGCCCGCCATCGGTTTCCCTTCATGTTCGCCGGTGCGAATGAAAAGGCGCGTTGGCAACTGTTCAGAGCGCTGGAAATAATCTTCGAGGCAAGCCGCCAGGGTGTCACCTTCCAGACCGACCACGCCCTGATAGCGCTCGCCTTCATGCGGAGAGATGGTGATGACCAGATACCCGTTACCAACCAGCGTCTTCAGGTCTGCATCTTCCGGAATGTCGCCCTGAGTGCGCGCTACGCCGCGCAGCTGCTGTTGATTTGTGCCGTTAATCACCGCCAGAGACAGAGGACCATCGCCCTGCAACTGCACGGTGATATCGCCAGCAAACTTCAGCGTTGCGGTCAGCAGGCTGGTGGCAACGAGCAGCTCTGCCAGCACGGTTTTGACCGGCTGCGGATAGCTGTGGTTCGCCAGAATCTGTTCCAGGGTTTCCGAGACGGTAACCAGTTCGCCGCGTACGGCATAGTTTTCAAACAGATAACGATGTAATTGATCGTGTTGAGTCATAATGGTCTCTCTTGCTGGTAACAGCGGTGCCTACAGGTATAGGCGATTACTCACTGTCACCGTGTTTAAATCTCATCAGGTCGCGGCGTTCTTTCTTGTCCGGACGTCTGTCGGGATGCGGCATGGTGAGCGCGTTCATTTTGCGCGCCAGCGCCATTTTCTCGCGTTTCTCGATGCTTTCTGCCGTCTCTTCATACAACGCAACGGCTTCACTGGCAGGTCGGCGCTGTTCCGTTATCCCTTTGACCAGCAGGGTACGTTCATCGTTGCCCTGGCGTAGCGTCAGGGTGGCGCCCTGCTCAACGACTTTACCCGGCTTGCTGCGTTGTCCGTTGTAATGCACCTTGCCGCCTTCAATCATCTCGCGCGCCAGCGCACGGGTTTTATAAATGCGGGCTGCCCAAAGCCATTTGTCCAGCCTGACGGCTTCGACGGGCTTCTCTTTCATGGCCTCTCCTGTAGGGTCAGCGAAGGGATCAGGCGCCGGTAGTCGTTCAGCCCCGGGTGACGGGCATAGCTTTTTTCCGCCAGTCCGGAATCCGGATTCGTGACCCCCAGGCAGTAGCGAATACCAAACTGAGCCGCAGCATCGAGAATCGCCTCGCTATCGTCAACAAAGAGCGTTTTGCGCGCATCGAAGCCGGTCTCTTCCGCTACCGCACGCCACAGACGCTGATCTTCTTTCGGATAACCAAATGTGTGGGTAGAAAGTAATAAATCAAGGTGTGCGTCGAGACCGGTATGTTCAAGCTTTACCGCCAGATTGTGTGGATGGGCGTTGGTCAGCAGGATGCGCCGCTTGCCGCTGGCCTTGAGCGCATCAAGGAACGGGACGGTATCATCGCGCAGGGTCGCTTTGGGTCCCTGCTCGCTGGTCATCGCACGAATATCCAAATTCAGGCGCTCACTCCAGTAGTCCAGACAGTACCAGTTTAGCGTATGCTGCACCGTGTGATACTCCTGGTGCATCGCCTCTTTGGCCTCCTGCAGGCTGAGCCCACGTGCCGTCCCCCAGGTCTCCGGCACCAGCTTTTGCCAAAAATAGTTGTCGAAGGCGAGGTCGAGCAGGGTGCCATCCATATCCAGCAGAACGGTATCAACCTCCTGCCAGGCGATATCAAAATGCATGGTGAGTCTCCAGCGAGGGGAAATGCGCGACAGGGTATCACACCCCGCCGCGCAGGGAATTACTCTTGATGTTCCGGCGAGGGGATGAGTACCGGATTCAGGCAGCTTTCGTAGTATTTCTGAATATCTTCCATTCTCTGGCGATGACGCTGGTAGCGACGAATCGCCAGGATCCCGTGCCAGGACATGCAGCCCAACATGGTCAGCAGAAGCAGTGTCGTCCCCAGATAACGCCACAGGCCTGAACGGTCTGGAATACGATGCAGGTTAATGTGCTGCGTGCCATTGGCATCGGTATAGAGATTGGTAACAATCCCCTCGGCGTGGAACGGCGTATGCATCAGCATTCGGGCCAGCCGCTGCAATTCGCCCCACTGTTCAGGCGGCGGATAGTCATACAGGCTGGTGGTCGGCCACGGCTGATTCACCAGATCGCTGCCTTCATCACTGACAATCAGGAAACCGCCGGGAGCCGGACTGTTAAGGGCCTGCGCCGCGCGCGAGGTCTCACGAATGACAAATGGTGCTGTTGAGGTGGTCACCAGATTTTCCAGCGACTCGGCGCTGACCGGGCGCAGCAGAACGTTGACGCCATCCAGTTTGCCCGAGTTGGCACGTTTGGTCAGCGCTTCCCAGTTACGCGTATTACCCAGGTTAACCAGCGCGTTTTTCAAACGGGTACATTCATCTTTTGCCGCGCACAGGTTGTTGGTTTTAATGACGATATCGCCAAAATCATCCAGCAGCACCATGCCTGATTTCTGAATCGCCGAGCGCAGCGCGGGGCTGACGCGCGAATCATCGTCCGGATCGGGATGGAGCTGGCGCTGCACGGACTGCATCAGCGCGGTGGCTTTGCTGACGACGTCCGACTCCGGGAGCGGCAGGGGGGGCGCGTCATTCCAGATGATCTGCGAGCAATCAAATGGCATAAACGGCGAGTTCTCTTTTGCCGTCCAGGTATCCGGCGAGTGGATATTGCAGGTTCCGGTACCTTTCAATTGCAGCGTATCGCCAATACGAACCTGTGATTTCTCCAGTTGGGCAACGGTCGTCGCTTCAACGGTTTGCGCCCCTTTCAGCCACGAAAGCGTAAACTTAAACGGCATATTCAACGGCACGCTGGCCCACAGCATCATCACCACCAGCAGTGCGCCGATGGCGATAATGGTGCTACGCAGCCAGTACTGAAGTGGGAAGTGTTTCACTTCATCGTGCAGCGACAGGAAGCGCCCCTGGCGCACGACGTGACGACTGAGGTAGATATCGATATCCGTCTGCTGGCCGAGATCCTGGGCAATCCAGGGTTGCCAGTGACGCGGATAGATCAGATCGATAATTCCCAGGGAGATATTATTAATATGCTCCTGGTCATTTTCGCCAAACAGACCCCAGCGTTTGGGCATCCCGCGCAGGCAGTGAATCTCCCGAAGCGCCGCTTTACGCGGCGGCCCATAGATCCCCCACAAACCTGCCGCCAGTAACAGCAGCCCGCCGACCAGTAGCCATGGAGTAAAAACATAGGGGCTTATCAGGCTGAAGTAAAACAGCAGGAACGAGGTGACGATAAAGATCGCTTCCCGCAGTCCATCCGGCCGGCTGAGCGCGAATTCCTCCGCCGTTTCCTGACGGATGCTCAACAGCTCGATCTGCTCGCTCTCTTCCCCGCGGATTGACGCCTGGGTTGACGATACCCGTTCAAGGGCGTAACCGCGCCTCTCCTGCGGGTAGTCGCTGAGCGCGTGGCCATTGAGGGCAATGACCAGCGGCAGGCTGTCGGTGGGAATCAGCTCAACGCTATTTTCGTCATTGATATACTGCTCCCAGAAGGGCGGTAGATGCACCTCCACCGAGTCGAGGAAGTAGCGCCATTTGTTTGGGTCATCGGTGGTAATGCCATAGCGCGTAATGGCACGGGTCACCGTGAAGACGGTATCGCTTTGCTGGGTGAGAGACAGTACATCAGGGGAAACGCTTGCTCCCGATGCCGGCATCTGTCGGGCATGGTTGAGTTCTTCAAGGTACTTTTCCACCGCGCGGCGCTCTTGCTCAGAAAGCTTGCGGGTGACGGCATCGCTAAAAGCATGCAGGAGGGGGAGGCGGCGACGCCTGGCACGCGATCGATACCACCACCCGATAAGCAATGCGCAGATTAGCAGAGCTGTGAAAGAAATCAGAAAGGTGCCCATGCCCATCCCATCGTAGTTATTCTTTTCTTACAGGTGTCTTTAGTTGCTTAACACTTTTGCGTGAACCTGCAGTGTGCTCTCGGCAGATATCGTATGTATACGGGAAAATTTATTGTGCGATACAGCAGCATACAAGCTTATCAAAATCGTTAAAATCCAGGAATCAGTAAATTCTCAAAAACATTTCAACCTATTGACTTTTTTATCTTTCTGATTTCGATGTTTTGAGAGTGGAAGTTGCAACTATGTAAATAAGTGGCGAATTGAATTGCCGAAACCGTGCTGTGTATCGCACAATGACTTCTGGAATCACAGCATAGATCGATAACAATGAGCAAATCATTACAAAAACCCACCATTCTCAATGTTGAAACAGTAGCGCGTTCGCGTCTTTTTAACGTTGAAAGCGTGGACCTGGAGTTCAGCAACGGCGTGCGTCGCGTTTATGAACGCATGCGCCCTTCGACGCGTGAAGCCGTGATGATTGTACCGATTGTCGATGACCATCTCATTCTGATTCGTGAATATGCCGTTGGCACCGAATCTTATGAGCTTGGGTTTTCTAAAGGGCTGATTGATCCGGGTGAAACCGTCATGGAAGCCGCGAACCGTGAACTGAAAGAAGAGGTCGGTTTCGGCGCTAATAAGCTGACGTTTCTGAAAAAACTGAGCATGGCACCGTCCTATTTCTCCAGCAAGATGAATATCCTGGTGGCAGAAGATCTGTACCCGGAGTCGCTGCCTGGCGATGAGCCGGAACCTTTACCGCAGGTTCGCTGGCCGCTGTCACAGTTAATGACACTGCTGGATGAAGAAGATTTTAATGAAGCGCGCAATGTCAGCGCCCTGTTTTTGGTCCGTGAGTGGCTACGAGTTCAGGGACGCTTGTAGACAGCCCGGCGCCTTGTCAAAGACCACTTTCCATCCGGCCTGCAACCATGGCCTGCAAACAGAAGCAGAAAAAAAGCGCCCGCAGGCGCTTTTTTTGTCAGAACAGTTCGTGGGTTTCACCGCCACCGTCGGTGATCGTGGTCCCCACTTCATGCACCGCCTGATGGGTCGGCTGTGTGCCATCAATGAAGTACTCGGGGCGGCTGTTGCCGCCGCTCGCCAACTGGCCGGTGCTGCGGTCGATATTGACCGTTACTACGCCAGGCGGCGGGGTTAATGGCTCTTCAGGTACGCCTTCCAGCACGTGTTTCATAAAATCATCCCAGGCTGGCTGGGCGCTTTTTGCTCCCCCCTCATAGCCGGAGATCTGATCTTTAATCGCGCCGGATGCGGTGGTCCGCCCCAGATCGCGGCGGTGATCGTCAAAACCAATCCATACCGACGTCACGACACCCGGACCGTAACCGGAGAACCACGCATCTTTTGAGCTGTTGGTGGTCCCGGTTTTACCACCGATATCGTGGCGCTGCAGATCGCGACCGGCACGCCAGCCGGTACCCATCCAGCCCGGTTCGCCAAAGATGTTACTGTTCAGAGCGCTTTTAATCAGGAATGACAGTGGCGTGCTGATCACATGCGGCGCGTATTCCGCAGAGCCGGTTTGTGCAACCAGTGCCTGGTTAACCTGTTCAAGCTCTGGCTGCGGCGGCACCGCGGCGTTCTGCGGTGTTGCAGAGGTCGCGACATCTTCGACATCTTTATTTTCCAGCACGTCAGATTTCGGTGTATCGCCGTAAATAACCGGCAGGTTGCACTGTGGACAGGCAACTTTAGGCCGTTCTTCAAAGATCACACCGCCCTGATCGGTCTCAATTTTACTGATAAAGAATGGTGTTATCAGGAAGCCGCCGTTGGCCATCACCGAATACCCCCGCGCAACCTGCATTGGCGTAAAGGACGCGGATCCCAGCGCCAGCGACTCGGTATGTACGATATTCCCTGCCGGGAAACCGAAACGCTGTAAATATTCTGCCGCGTAATCAACGCCCATGGCGCGCATGGCGCGAACCATCACGACGTTCTTCGATTGCCCCAGTCCCTGACGCAGGCGAATAGGGCCAGCGTACTGCGGCGGGGAGTTTTTCGGCTGCCAGTCGGAACCTGCACCGGCGTCCCAACGGGAAATCGGAACATCGTTAAGCATACTGGCCAGCGTCAGGCCTTTATCCATCGCTGCAGTGTAGAGGAACGGCTTAATGTTTGAGCCCACCTGGCGCAGGGCCTGGGTTGCGCGGTTGAATTTACTTTGATTGAAGTCGAACCCGCCGACCAGGGCGATAATGGCGCCGTTCTGCGGGTTAATCGAAACCAGCGCCGAGTTCACATCCGGTACCTGCGACAACCACCAGCTGTCGCCGACATGACGGACCCAAATTTGCTGCCCGGACTGCAGGACATCGGTGACTTTCCGCGGTGTCGCCCCTTGCAGGGTATCGGAGATAAAGCGGCGCGCCCAGCGGACGCCCTCAATATTCAGCGTGACGGACGTTCCATTACTTAATAGCGCGCGCGCTTCCTGTGGATTTGCCGAGGTAATCACCGCCGGGGCAAGCGGCCCGTAACCGGGCTGGTTTTTCAGCGACGCGAGGATTTTTGTGTGATCCCAGGGCGTTTCGCCCACTTTCCACAGTACATTGGCCGGGCCGCGGTAGCCGTGGCGCATATCGTAATCCAGCACGTTATTGCGGACGGCCTGCTGAGCAGACTGCTGGTTTTTACGCGTGATGGTGGTGTAAACGCGGTAGCCATCTTCATACGCCTGTTCGCCATAGCGGTTGACCATCTCCTGGCGGACCATTTCACTGAGATACGGCGCGGAGAAGGCGATTTCCGGTGCGTGGTAGCGGGCGTCAATGGCTTCGCTGCGCGCCTGATCGTATTGCGTCTGCGTGATATAACCTTCGCTCAGCATACGGGCCAGAACAACGTTACGACGCGCGGTTGCGCGGTCAATGGAATAGAGCGGATTAAACGTCGATGGTGCTTTAGGCAGGCCAGCGATAACAGCCATTTCGCTCAGACTAAGCTGGTCGAGAGATTTACCAAAGTAAACCTGCGCCGCCGCGCCGACGCCATAGGCGCGGTAACCGAGATAGATTTTATTCAGGTACAGCTCAAGGATTTCGTCTTTATTCAGCAGCTGCTCGATACGAATCGCCAGGAAGGCTTCTTTGATCTTACGCATCAGCGTCTTCTCTGGACTCAGGAAGAAGTTACGCGCTAACTGCTGGGTAATCGTACTGGCCCCCTGTGAGGCATGGCCTGAGAACATGGCGACGCTGGCTGCACGAAAAATACCGACCGGATCGACGCCGTGATGTTCATAGAAACGACTATCTTCGGTGGCAATAAACGCTTTAATCAGCTCGGGCGGCATGTTCTGCAACGTGACGGGAATACGGCGTTTCTCGCCATACTGCGCAATAAGCTCACCATCCGCGCTATAGACCTGCATCGGGATCTGCAAACGCACATCCTTCAAGGTCGCGACGTCAGGGAGTTGCGGCTCAATATATTTGTAGAGGCCAAAAACCGAGCCTGCTCCCAGCAGTACGCAACAGACTGCAAGGATCAATAGATACTTTACGAACTTCACCGGAGATTTCCCATTAAGTTTAATTTGGGCAGTTTATAAACAAACGCGCGGTAGTATAAAGGCAAGCCTGGTGCATTGATAGAGTCGAGCCGCAATGGCGGACAAGGAGATCGTAAGCATGGCTTTCAGCAACTGGCGAATCGGGATGCATATTCAGCAGGACGCGATAGTGCTGGTCGCATTGCGCTACGCGCGTTCCCGCTGGGCATTATGCCGCTGGTGGGATATCGAACTGGCGCCCGGCATCGTGCGACAGGGCATGGTGGTTGACGTGGCTGCGCTGGCTGAACGGTTGCAGAGCTGGCGGCGGGAACTGCCATTGCAACATCAGGTCAGCATTGCGTTTCCGGCCAGCCGAACGCTACAAAAACAGCTACCGCGTCCGCAGCTGTCTCTTAGCGACAGGGAGCGCGCAACCTGGATAGCCAGCGTGATGGCACAACAGCTGGAGATGCCCGCCGCCTCGCTATGCGTCGATTATTCTGCCGCGCCGGCAAAGAATGCGTGGCGGGTGACGGCAGCACCGCGCCTGGATATCGATGTTTTGCGTCAGCTCTCTGCCCGCCTGAAGCTGGGCATCGCGGGAATTGTACCGGATGCCAGCGCGCTGGCGGCATTCCTCCCCTGGCTACCGTCCGGTTCGCAAGGTCTGGCGTGGCGTCATGATCATCATTGGCTGTGGGCAACGCGGGAGAACTGGGGCAGTTTACCGTGCACTGAAGCCTCGTCGTTTTCACAACTCTCCCTGTTGATCGATACCAAATCACTCCAGCGCTGCTCCACGCATTCTGGCGATGAGACCTCTTTTGATCCCTGGTGCGTTATTCATCGCCTGCAGCCTCCGCTGCCGGACTGCGGAGAGCGCTTTGCCGTGGCGATTGGGCTGGCGTTAGGAGGGCGGTAACGATGACGACGGTGGTGAATTTTTTGCCATGGCGTGAAGCGCTTCGCCGCCAGCGATTGCGTGTCGCGCTGCTGTACGCGGTGGGGTTTCTACTGACTTTACTGACGGTTGCTCAGGTTCACCGGGCTGAGCGTCACGCAGTTGAGACACTGGCTGCGGTGAGGACCGCGGCTGAAAATCAGCTCTGTTCCGTGCTCCGGCAGCGCGAAAGCCGGATGCAGGAGCGGCAGCAGCAAGCAGAGCACTTGCGCCTGCGACAGCAAAGAAGGGCATTGACCGAGGCCTGGCAACCCCGATTACGGGCAATCGCCGCGCAATTACCGGAGCAGGCCTGGTTGACCCGGCTGGAATATCAGCGCGATACCCTGATGTTGAGCGGCCTGGCGCTGAATCTTAATGCCGTAGCGGGGCTGGAAAAAGCGCTGAGCACGGTTGCCGGGTTCAAACCTGCCAAAGCCGGTGAAACACGCCGCGGTGAACAGGGGCGCTGGCAGTTTCGTTTTTCCCTGAGCGTGGGGCACACTGATGCAGGCACTCATTGAACGAGGAATGACGGCATTTTTTTCTCCGCTTGGCGTGCGGCTCGCACTCCCCATTGTTCTGGGGTTGACCGTGGTGATTTTTTTGTGCCTGCCGGCTTCGCCTCCACCGCCAGAAACCGACGGACATCTCCGTCTTCGCCAGCAGTGGCTTCGGTTAATGCCGCTACAGAAAGCCTTGCAAAATGCCCCCCCGGAGGAGCGAAAGCGATTGCTGTTCTCCCCAATTGCACTGCCGGTATCAGGCGCCATGCTGGTGGCCTGGCGCCCGTCGGGGCGCGGCGGTGAGCTGCTGCTGGAGGCCAACTGGCAGGCGGTCCCCCAGCTGTTTTCCTGGCTGGCGGAGTGCGGAATGCGTGTAACGGGTTTTTCGCTGCGTCCAGAAAAAGAGGCGCTCATGATGACGCTACAGCTGGAGGCTGAAGATGTGGGGTAAGGAGTGGCGCCTGCTGTGGCTGCTTCTGCTTCCGCTTCTATTGCTGGCTGGCGATCGCGATCCGTTTCTGCCTCCGGAGGATCGCTGCCAGACGGCACAGTTGGCGCAATGGCGCTATGGCGGCGCGGTCGGTCATCCGCAATATTGGGTGGGCTATTTACTGGACCATCGTAGCCAATGGCGCCGGGTACGAAAAGATGACGTTTTGCCGGGGGGCCGGCGAATCCAATTGCTGACGGCGGAGCGGGTTGAAATCACAACAGGACCTGGATGTGAACCTGCGCATTGGGAATGGTTGCGGGAAAAAGGAGCAAAGCATGATGCGATGGATAAGCCTGCTGTTTCTGCTGTTGTCAGCGATAGCGGCGGCAAAGAATGAGAACGCCGTGTCGCTGGTGGTTGATGATGTGCCGGTTGCCCAGGTGCTGCAAACGCTGGCCGAGATGCAGCAAAAAAATCTGGTTGTGGCGCCTGACGTCAGCGGTACGGTGTCGCTTCATCTGAAAAACGTTCCCTGGCAGCAGGCATTGCGCGCCGTTATTGATAGCGCCGGGCTGATGTATAACCAGCAGGGCACAGTACTGCATGTGCATACGCAGGCCTGGCAAAATACGCGGCAGGCGCAACAAGTGGCGGCGCGCGCGAAGAAATTGCAGAATCTGCCTTTGCAAAGGCAGAGCGTGATGCTGCAGCATGCTGACGCGAGCGAGCTGGCAAAGGCCGGGGATAAGTTGCTCAGCGCCCGGGGAAGCATGACGGTGGATAAACGCACTAATCGTCTGTTCATTTACGATGATGCCTCGCATCTGTCGGCGCTGGTTGCGTGGGCTAAGGAGATGGATCTGCCGGTCGGTCAGGTCGAGCTGGCGGCACATATTGTCTCGATGAGTGAAACCAGCCTGCGTGAACTGGGGGTAAAATGGAGCATGGCCGAAGCCAGCAGCGCGCCGAGCTCCGGTAAGCTGACGACCTTAAGTAGCCATCAGGCGGTGAATGGCGCCAGTACCCGTCTGGGGTTTAATGTCGGCCGCCTGAGCGGGCGATTGCTGGAGCTGGAGCTTTCGGCGCTGGAGCAAAAACAGCAGGTAGAAATCATCGCCAGCCCGCGTTTGCTGGCTTCTCATATGCAACCCGCCAGTATCAAACAGGGGAGTGAAATCCCCTATCAGGTCTCCAGCGGGGAAAGTGGTGCAACGTCAATTGAGTTTAAAGAGGCGGTACTGGGAATGGAAGTCACGCCAACGGTTCTGCAACAGAATCGCGTGCGCCTGAAACTGCGCATTACTGAGAATACGCCTGGTCAGATGCTGAAACAGGAAAATGGTGAAGCGTTGGCTATCGATAAGCAGGAAATTGAGACGCAGGTTGAAGTTAAAAGTGGCGAAACGCTCGCTCTGGGCGGAATATTTTCGCAAAAAAAGAAATCTGCCCGCGACAGCGTTCCGCTACTGGGTGACATCCCGCTGCTCGGTCAGCTGTTTCGTCGCGACGGTAAAGATAACGAACGGCGTGAACTGGTGGTCTTCATTACCCCACGAATTCTGGCAGTGCATTAAGCGGTTTTTCTTGCTAAACACGTTTCAGGTGTTTGACGTGAGGACGGATTTAGCATACAAGGGGTACCGATTTGAGAGTCGGGTTCGGCATCAATCCTCCCTTTTTGTCCGGTGATTTATCCACAAGATCATTCAGGATGCGTCGAGGCGGTAAGCTGGTTTATCTCCAGAAACATAGATAACTATGCACCTGGAGGCGGATAAGTGCAGCCGATGGCGAGGTAGTTTGAATAATGACGAGTATATTCAGTTGCCAAACCTGCCTGAGTATTGAGATAATTTTTAGTCTGACTCTCGCTCTATTGCATATGAGGTTTCAGTTCATGTCCTGCTGCGCTGGGTATTCGCGAAGCGGGTTTACCATTAACGAATAGTCTTAGTAGTACCGAAAAAATGGCAGAGAAACGCAATATCTTTCTGGTTGGGCCTATGGGTGCCGGCAAAAGCACTATTGGGCGCCAGTTAGCCCAACAGCTCAATATGGAATTTTACGATTCTGATCAAGAGATTGAGAAACGCACTGGCGCAGATGTGGGCTGGGTTTTCGATGTCGAAGGTGAAGACGGCTTCCGCGACCGTGAAGAAAAGATCATCAATGAGTTGACGGAAAAACAGGGAATCGTGCTGGCGACTGGCGGCGGCTCTGTGAAATCCCGTGAAACGCGTAACCGTCTCTCCGCCCGCGGCGTGGTGGTGTACCTGGAAACAACGATCGAAAAGCAGCTTGCCCGTACGCAGCGCGATAAAAAGCGTCCTCTATTACAAGTTGAAGCGCCGCCTCGCGAAGTTCTTGAAGCGTTGGCCGACGAACGCAACCCACTGTATGAAGAGATTGCTGACGTCACTATCCGTACCGACGATCAGAGCGCAAAAGTAGTGGCAAACCAGATTATTCATATGCTGGAAAGCAATTGATTCTGGCTTAATAAAGAGCGTCAGAGTAAAAAGCAACTGAGGTGGACGTCGCGTTATGGAGAGGCTTACTGTAACCCTCGGGGAACGTAGTTACCCGATTACCATCGCGGCTGGTTTGTTTAACGATCCAGCTTCCTTCCAGCCACTGAAATCAGGCGACCAGGTTATGCTGGTTACCAATGAAACGCTGGCGCCGCTTTATCTGGAGAACGTTCGCTCTGTACTGGAGCAGGCGGGGGTTAAGGTAGATAGCGTCATTCTACCCGACGGCGAGCAGTACAAAAGCCTGGCAGTGATGGACTCCGTCTTTACCGCTTTACTGCAAAAACCGCACGGTCGTGACACCACTCTGGTGGCGCTCGGCGGCGGCGTGGTCGGTGATTTAACCGGCTTTGCCGCGGCTAGCTATCAGCGCGGCGTGCGTTTTATCCAGATTCCTACCACCCTGCTGTCGCAGGTGGACTCTTCGGTCGGCGGCAAGACGGCCGTCAATCACCCTCTTGGTAAAAACATGATTGGTGCCTTCTGGCAGCCGGTTTCCGTGGTCGTCGATCTCAACTGTCTTAAGACGTTGCCGGCCCGTGAACTCTCTTCCGGACTGGCCGAGGTGATCAAATACGGCATTATCCTCGACGGTGAATTCTTCAGCTGGCTGGAAAGTCACATCGATGCGCTGATGGCGCTTGATGAGAAGGCGATGGCGTACTGTATTCGTCGTTGTTGTGAGCTGAAAGCCGAAGTTGTCGCAGCCGACGAGCGCGAAACCGGGTTACGTGCTTTACTCAATCTTGGACATACTTTTGGTCATGCCATTGAAGCCGAAATGGGCTACGGTAACTGGTTACACGGCGAAGCCGTTGCTGCCGGAATGGTGATGGCTGCGCATACGTCCGAGCGATTAGGTCAGTTCAGCGCTCAGGATACACAACGTATCGTGACGCTGCTGCAGCGTGCGGGCTTGCCGGTACGTGGGCCGCAGGAGATGACTGCGCAGGCGTATCTGCCCCACATGATGCGTGATAAAAAGGTGCTGGCAGGCGAAATGCGGCTGGTGCTACCGCTGGCAATAGGGAAAAGCGAAGTTCGCGGCGGAGTGTCGCATGATGTAGTTCTTGGCGCGATTGCTGATACTCAGTTAGCGCAACAATAAGAAGGTCTAGCCGCGTCCGCGCGGCGTTATCATTTCAGGTGACATGCAATAGTCGTGAGCATAAGCCTTTTAGTGGGGTGTTAAATGGATGAATTAAAACCAGAAGATGATCTGAAAGCCGATCGCAGAGATCGTCGTACTGGTCGTTCCCGTCAATCTTCCGAGCGCGATAGCGATCCGCAGATCAATTTTGATGATGTCGATCTTGATGCGGACGACAGCCGTCCGATGCGCGCCAGCAAAGCACGCCGTGAGCGCGATGAAGAAGAGTATGAAGCGGACGTAGAGTCTGAAGAAGACGAAGAGTCAGATGAGCCGCAGGTTGAGCGTCGTCCGCGTAAGCGTAAGAAAGCGCCCGCGAAGCCAGCCTCCCGCCAGTATATTATGATGGGGTTGGGGATTCTTGTGCTGCTGCTGCTGATCGCAGGCATTGGCTCCGCACTGAAGTCGCCGTCCTCTTCCAGTGAACAAACCGCGTCAGGCGAGAAGAGCATTAATCTGTCAGGCGATCAGTCTGAAAATGGACAGTCTGGCAATGGCCAACCTGCCGCTCAGGGCCAGACAACGGCAAACAACTCGCAGCAAGATGTTTCTCTGCCGCCGATCGCCTCTAACCCGACTCAGGGCCAGACTGCCGCTGAGCCGCAGGGACAGCAGCGTGTCGTAGTTCAGGGCGATCTGAATAATGCCTTGACTCAGCAACAGGGTCAGATTGACAGCGTCGTAGCAAACTCCACGCTGCCAACTGAACCGGCGACCGTTGCTCCTGTCCGAAATGGCGCCGCTCCGCGCCAGGCAACAACTGAACGTCAGACTGCCGCCGCACAGCGTCCGGTAGAGCGTAAGCATACGGTGATTGAGCCGAAACCAGTGGCGAAATCGGCGGTTGAAGAGAAACCGGTTCAGCCTAAACATGTCGAAAGTACCGCAACCGCTACGTCGGTGAAAGCGCCTGTCGCTCAGCAGAGCAAAGCTGTTGCCACCGCACAGACGACTAAGTCAGCTCCGACGACAACCGTGACCGCACCTGCGGCTAACGCTGCTGCGACTGCCGGGGGGAAAACCACGGGCGATGTCAGCTCGATGAAAGCGGCGCCGTCTGGTAACTACACTCTGCAACTCAGCAGCTCCTCCAACTACAACAACCTGAATAGCTGGGCGAAGAAAGAGAAGCTGGATAAATATGTCGTCTACGAGACCACGCGTAACGGTCAGCCATGGTATGTACTGGTCAGCGGTATCTATGCTTCGAAAGATGAAGCGAAGCGTGCTGTCGCCACCCTGCCAGCGGATGTGCAGGCGAAAAACCCGTGGGCGAAACCGTTGCATCAGGTTCAGGCTGATCTGAAGTAAGTGCGGTGTTGTCTTAAGCGCAGGGTGCTGTCGGAGCTTTCTCCACAGCCGGAGAATGTGGTAATTAGTTAGGCAGCATGAAAAAGAATCGCGCTTTTCTGAAATGGGCAGGGGGGAAATACCCCCTGCTTGACGATATTAAAAAACACTTGCCGCAAGGCGATTGTCTGATTGAACCCTTTGTTGGTGCAGGGTCGGTATTTCTTAATACCGACTTTTCTCGTTATATTCTGGCGGACATCAACAGCGATCTGATCGGTCTTTACAACATCGTTAAATTGCAGACGGATGAGTATGTTGCGGCGGCGCGTGACATGTTTACGCCCGAGAATAACGCGGCAGAGCCGTACTATCAGTTCCGTACTGAATTCAACCAAAGTCAGGATCCGCTGCGCCGTGCGGTGCTGTTCCTGTATCTGAACCGCCATGGTTACAATGGCCTGTGTCGTTATAATCTGCGCGGCGAATTTAACGTACCGTTCGGCCGTTATAAGAAGCCCTACTTCCCGGAAGCTGAGCTGTATCATTTTGCCCAGAAGGCGCAGAATGCGTACTTCTACTGCGAGTCGTATGCCGATAGCATGGCGCGCGCGGACGGTGCTTCTGTGGTCTATTGCGATCCTCCGTATGCGCCATTGTCGTCTACCGCCAATTTTACGGCCTATCATACGAACAGCTTTAACGCCGAGCAGCAGGCCCATCTGGCGCAGCTGGCGGAGAACCTACTGGAGCAGCGGGTTCCGGTTCTGATTTCCAACCACGATACGGCGCTCACGCGCGAATGGTATCGTCAGGCTAAACTGCATGTCGTCAAAGTTCGACGCAGTATCAGCAGCAACGGTGGTACACGAAAGAAGGTGGACGAGCTTCTGGCTCTTTACCGTCCGCCCAAGACTAAATAATTTCAAGGAGATGCGGATGAAGCAGTATTTGATTGCCCCTTCAATTCTGTCGGCTGATTTTGCCCGCCTGGGTGAAGATACCGCCAAAGCACTGGCTGCAGGAGCGGACGTTGTGCATTTTGACGTGATGGACAACCACTACGTGCCGAATCTGACCATCGGCCCTATGGTGCTGAAAGCACTACGTAACTATGGCATCACCGCCCCGATCGACGTGCACCTGATGGTGAAACCGGTCGATCGCATCATCCCTGATTTCGCCGCGGCGGGCGCCAGCATCATTACCTTTCACCCGGAAGCCTCTGAGCACGTCGATCGCAGCCTGCAGCTCATCAAAGAACATGGCTGTAAAGCGGGTCTGGTGTTTAACCCGGCCACGTCGCTGAGCTACCTTGACTATGTGATGGATAAGCTGGACGTTATCCTGCTGATGTCCGTCAACCCGGGTTTCGGCGGCCAGTCCTTTATCCCCCAGACTCTGGATAAACTGCGTGAAGTGCGTCAGCGCATCGATGCGTCGGGTTATGACATTCGTCTGGAAGTCGACGGCGGCGTGAAGGTCAGCAATATTGCGGATATTGCGGCGGCAGGCGCAGATATGTTTGTTGCCGGTTCAGCGATTTTCGATCGTCCGGACTACAAGGAGGTTATTGATCAAATGCGTAGTGAATTAGCAAAGGTTAGTCATGGATAAATTACACTCTATTCGCGGTATCGCCTTTGACCTTGACGGCACGCTGGTCGACAGCGCGCCGGGTTTGACCGCTGCGGTTGATAGCGCGCTCTATGCGCTGGAGCTGCCGATGGCGGGTGAGGCACGCGTCGTCACCTGGATCGGCAACGGAGCGGATGTCCTGATGGAGCGGGCCCTGAGCTGGGCGCGTCAGGAGCGCGCAACTCAGCGTGCAGCAGTGGGGAAACCTTCCGTCGATCATGGCGATATTCCACAGGCAGAGCAGTTGAAGGTGCTGCGTAAGCTCTTCGATCGTTACTATGCTGAAGCGGCGGAAGAGGGCAGTTTTCTGTTCCCTGCGGTGGCTGATACACTCGACGCACTGCATCAGAAAGGCCTGCCATTGGCGCTGGTGACCAACAAGCCGACGCCGTTCGTTGCGCCAATTCTGGAAGCGTTGGATATCGCGAAATATTTTACGGTCGTCATCGGCGGCGATGATGTGAAAAATAAAAAACCACATCCGGATCCGCTGTTGCTTGTGGCGCAGAAGCTGGGGCTGGCGCCTGCTGAGTTGCTGTTCGTTGGTGATTCACGTAATGATATTCAGGCGGCTAAAGCCGCTGGCTGCAGCTCCATCGGGCTGACCTACGGGTATAACTACGGCGAGTCGATTGCGCTCAGTGAACCGGACTACATCTTCGACCAATTTAATGAACTCTTGCCCGCTCTCGGGCTACCGTACAGTGAAACTCAGGAATTGAAAAATGACTAAGCCCATCGTTTTTAGTGGCGCACAGCCCTCAGGTGAATTGACCATTGGCAACTATATGGGTGCGCTGCGTCAGTGGGTGAGCATGCAGGATGATTATCATTGCATCTACTGCATCGTAGATTTGCATGCCATCACCGCGCGTCAGGATCCAGAGAAACTGCGTAAAGCGACGCTGGATACTCTGGCGCTTTACCTGGCATGTGGTATCGATCCTGAGAAAAGCACCATCTTCGTTCAGTCGCATGTGCCGGAGCACGCTCAGCTGGGCTGGGCGCTGAACTGTTACACCTATTTCGGTGAACTGAGTCGTATGACCCAGTTCAAAGACAAATCGGCGCGTTATTCGGAAAACATTAACGCCGGTCTGTTCGACTATCCGGTGCTGATGGCTGCGGACATTCTGCTGTATCAGACCAACCAGGTTCCGGTTGGCGAAGATCAGAAACAGCACCTGGAGCTGAGCCGCGATATCGCTCAGCGCTTCAACGCCCTTTACGGTGAGGTGTTTAAAGTGCCTGAGCCGTTTATTCCTGCATCCGGCGCCCGTGTGATGTCCCTGCTTGAGCCGACAAAGAAAATGTCCAAGTCAGACGACAACCGCAATAACGTGATCGGCCTGCTGGAAGACCCGAAATCGGTAGTGAAAAAGATCAAGCGCGCCGTGACTGACTCTGATGAGCCGCCGGTTGTCCGCTACGACCAGCAGAATAAAGCCGGTGTCTCCAACCTGCTGGATATTCTTTCCGGCGTTACCGGTCAGAGCATCGCGGAGCTGGAGCAGCATTTCGAAGGCAAAATGTATGGTCACCTGAAAGGCGAAGTCGCGGATGCAGTATCCGGTATGCTGCTTGAGCTGCAGGAGCGGTATAACCGCTTCCGTAACGACGAAGCGCTCCTCAATCAGGTGATGAAAGACGGGGCTGAAAAAGCCAGCGCGCATGCGTCGCAAACGCTGAAAGCGGTCTATGAGGCCATTGGTTTTGTGGCTAAGCCGTAAGCGATAGCCGGGCGAGAAACAGCAAAGGGCGGGTAATTCCGCCCTTTTGTATTTCAAGCGTATGTGAGGTTTTCCGCTCAGTTTCTCGGCGTTCGCGGGACTGACCGGGTAACGTCAGTATCAGTGATGTGAGAACCAGTTCAGTTTGTTGCGCAGGCTGACCACGCGGCCAACGATAATCAGCGCCGGGCTGGCCATCTGCTGCGCCAGAACATCCAGCTGATCTAAGGTGCCGGCGACCACTTTTTGGCTGATCACCGTGCCGTTCTCAACGATAGCCGCGGGCATATCCGCCGCCATGCCGTGAGCAATCAGGTTCTCTCTGATAGCAGAGGCCTGGTTTAGTCCCATATAAAACACCAGTGTCTGTTTCTCTATCGCCAGGTTTTCCCAATCCAGCT
>NZ_JBCNNS010000259.1:0-3302 GCF_039594335.1 Raoultella sp. | reverse complement strand
GCAGCAGCAGGCGCACGCCGAGCGTGCTTTCCAGCTCGGCAATATGGCGGCTGACAGTGGTCAACGGCGTATTCAGCGCCCGCGCCGCTGCCGACATGCTGCCCAGTTCAGTGACTTTTACCAGCAACGCCATTGCGCTCAAGCGATCCATGATTATCCCGTTTTCGGAAAGATGATTGTCAGTATCGCAGTATTATCATTTATAGCGGCAGAGTCCATGATGGACGCAGTAACCGTGCGTTCGGAGGATTTATGCCGGGGGACTTTCTCGATATTGCCATCACGCCTGATGTGATGGAGGTTCAACATGAAATGGGGAGCGATGGTCTGTGGCAGTCGCCGTATCGCCAGCGCAGGGGGGAGCGTTTCGGTGCCAGCGAAGAGGAGATGATCGTCACCCGCGACAGTTTTTATCTGGCAACGTTATCGCAAACCGGCTGGCCCTATATCCAGCATCGTGGCGGGCCGCCAGGATTTCTCCATCTGCTGGATGACGCCACGCTGGCGATGGCGGATTTTAGCGGCAACCGGCAATACATCACCACCGGCAACCTGCGCGGCAGCGAGCGTGCCTGCCTGTTTTTGATGGATTACCCGCGCCGCGCCAGGCTGAAAATCTATGCCACCGTCGAGGTGCTGGCGAAGGACGATAATCCGGGTCTGCTGGCCCGGTTAACGCCAGACAATGACCGCGCCCGGGTGGAACGCCTGTTTCGCTTTCATCTGCAGGCGTTCGACTGGAACTGTCCGCAGCACATTACGCCGCGTTACAGCGCCCGGCAGGTGGCGGAGTATAGCCAGACGCTGCAACAGCGTATTCAGGCGCTGGAGCAGGAAAACCTGCATCTACAACAACAGTTAACGCTAAAAGGAGAACGACCATGACCGAATTTCGCCCGCCGCTACCGCCGTTTACCCGGGAAAGCGCGCTGCAAAAAGTGGCGCTGGCCTATACGGCCGACAGCCAGTGGCGCAACCGCAGCGAATTTGTTCATGGACGCGCGGAAATCATCGGTTTTCTGACGCGAAAATGGCAAAAGGAGCAGCAATACCGGCTGATTAAGGAGCTGTGGGCATGGAACGATAACCGTATTGCGGTGCGTTTCGCCTATGAATGGTGTGACGACAGCGGCAGTTGGTTCCGCTCCTATGGCAATGAAAACTGGGAGTTTGATGAGCATGGCCTGATGCATACCCGCCATGCCAGCATTAACGATCTGCCGATTGCAGCACAGGATCGCCTGTTCCACTGGCCCCAGGGGCGCCGCCCCGATGACCATCCGGGGCTGAGCGAACTGGGGCTATAAACAGGCGACGTGACGGGTTAATCGGCTTTCGGGAAGTCGACGACTGTATCATTCACCCGGTTCACCATATTGGTGAACAGAATGGCGCTCACCGCACTGATAATCTCAATCACCTGCTGGTCGCTGAAGCTGGCGTGATGCAGTGCGCTGACGTCGGCCTCCGGGAGCGTGCCGCGAGTGCGCACCAGGGTCTGGACAAACTTCACCAGCGTGTCGAGACGAGCATCTTCAGCAAACTCGCCGCGGCGCAGGGCATGGATTTGCTCGCTGCGGTAACCCGCTTTTTTCGCCATTAACGTATGCGCCGCCAGGCAGTAATCACAGCCGGTGGCTTCGCTCACGGCGAGGTTAATCGCTTCCAGCTCTTTGGCATTCAGGCTGCTTTTACTCAGCATCGCGTTATGCGCCAGCGCCTGCTGCAATGCCGCCGGCGAATGGCCGCCAATAGTTAGATAGGCATTGGGCACTTTACCCATCGCTTTTTTGATTGCGCCGAAAATGTCTGTGGCTTTACCGGTGACGTCTTGTTCACGAATTTCAGCTAAACGGCTCATGATGTGCTCCTGTGTCTGTAAGGGGATGGTGTGGCAATGACGAGATCTTAGCGATATGCGGCGTGCTAGACTGAGGCTCTTCGTCTCATTTTTTTGTCTTATCGTCTCAGGAGTGGCATGGACAGTCTCAGTCATCTGTTAGCGCTGCTGGCGCCGCGCTGCGAAGTGAATCTCCATTGTCGGTTTGGCGGTCGCTGGCAGGCGGGCCATGAGCAGATGCGCAGCGGCGTGGTGCCCTGGCATTTTGTGTTGCGCGGCGAGGGGCGGCTGATGGTCGGCAAGCAAGCCCGGCAGATGCGGGCGGGAGATGTCATCCTGCTCCCGCACGGCTCGCCGCATCTGATGGAAAGCCTGGTGGAGTGGGGGCAGATCCTGCCCGTCGTCCACCGCTTTAACGGTACCCTGACCGAGGTCCGAACCAGTAGCGACCATGATGCACTGGAGATGCTGTGTGGCGAATTTTACTTCGGTCCGCACGTCAGCTGGTTATTTGCGCAACCTGCTGACTTGATTCACCTGCATACCGACGAGCGCGCGGCGTGCCCGGAGCTGGAGCTGCTGCTTAACGTGCTGGTACGAGAAAGCCTGATAGCGCGTCCGGGCAGCGGCGCTATCGTGCGCAGCCTTGGCGACACGTTGCTGGTTTTGCTGTTGCGCACGCTGCTGGGTAGCGAGACGCCACCGGAAGGGCTGCTGCGACTGATGAGCGATGAACGGCTGATGCCCGCTGTTTTCGCGGTGCTGGAAACGCCGGAGCAGCCCTGGACGCTGGAGAGTATGGCCGCCCGGGCTTTTTTATCGCGCGCGACCTTCGCCCGGCACTTTGCCCGCGTATATCACCTCACGCCGCAGACCTGGCTTTCGCAGCTGCGTATGGCGCTGGCTGCGCGCCTGCTGCGCCTGGAGCGACAGACAAATCTTGAGGTGATTGCCGGGCGCTGTGGGTTTCAGTCGCAGGCGTCATTTTCGAAAGCGTTCAGGAAGCTGTATGGCGTGACGCCGGGGGAGTGGCGGCGCCAGTAAGCGGCTTTGTCGCCGAAGCTGGCGGCGGTCGGGCGTAAAAAAATAGTCGTCCGGTTTTCGGTTGTGGCGCCCGACGCAAACGGGCCAGAATCCACCGTATCACCACCCAACCGGAGGACCTATGGATTTCGCACAACAACATCAACAGGCTACGCCTGTGCTGCTGGCTAACGTCTGGGACGTCCCCAGCGCCAGCGCTGCCGCCGACGCGGGGTATACGGCCATTGGCACGTCCAGCGCAGCCATCGCCCATTCCCAGGGGCTGAACGATGGCGAAGGGCTACTGTTCGCAGAACTGCTGCAGTTGGTCACCCGCATCCGCGCGCGGGTGGCACTTCCGCTGAGCGTGGATATGGAAGCCGGATATGGTACCAGCGTCGAAGCAGTGGTCGATAATTTGTGTGCGCTGGCACACACC
>NZ_JBCNNS010000258.1:0-3309 GCF_039594335.1 Raoultella sp. | reverse complement strand
ACCAGCCCGACGTAGTTATTGTTCATAAACGCTTTGAAGCAGTTATCGCGCTCGCGATTGAAGATAAGCTTCTGCTGCCAGCCAAACAGACCTGCCGCGACAAACAACGACCAGTAGTATTCCCAGCCCAGCCCATTCAGCCAGCCCACCGCGCCCATCAGCGCCAGCACGGCCACCTGCAGGATACCGATAATCAGACGATCGTTTTCGCCGAACAGGATCGCCGTGGACTTGATGCCGATCTTCACGTCGTCATCGCGATCCACCATCGCATACTGGGTATCGTAGGCCACCGCCCACAGAATGTTGGCGAGGAACATCAGCCAGCAGCTCAGCGGCAGCGATTCGCTAACGGCCGAGAAGGCCATCGGGATCGACCAGCCAAAGGCGGCCCCCAGCACCACCTGCGGCAGATGAGTGTAGCGCTTCATAAACGGGTAGACCCATGCCAGGGCCAGCGCCGCGACCGACAGCAGAATGGTCATGGTGTTGAGGGTGAGCACCAGCAGGAAGGAGAGCAACACCAGAACGATAAACAGCGTTCGCGCCTCTTTCTCGGTAACGTCGCCGCTCGGTAGCGGACGACGGGCGGTACGCTTTACGTGACCATCAAATTTTCGATCGGCATAGTCATTCACCACGCATCCGGCGGCGCGCATCAGCCAGACGCCGGCGACGAATACCGCCAGGATCCACAGCGGCGGGACGCCCGGCGAGGCCACCCACAGCGCCCACAGCGTCGGCCACAGCAGCAGCAAAGCGCCGATCGGTTTGTCAGTGCGCATCAGGCGATGAAACGCCAACAGCTTATTCTGCGACAGACTCCACTCCATTTTTTCTTCCTCTTAGTACAACGGCGACGCAGGTAAAAACAGCTCGGTCAGCAGCAGGGGTTTGCCGCTCAGCCGCAGGCGGGAACGACGCCCCCACAGCGCTGCATCGCGACCAATTTCAATAAAATCGCGGCTTAATGTCGACGACGTGAACAGGTATCGGCCCAGCGGGATCTGCCCGAGCTGCTGTAGCGCCAGCTCCGGACCACACAGTGTCGACTCCGGCACCACCGTGCGCCCGGCCAGCCAGGGTTCGCCATCGGCATTGAGTATAATCTCCCGCAGCCAGTAGCGCGGCTCGTCAGGTAGCAGCGCCGCTTCGTCAGTCAGCGCCTCACGCTCAATATACCCTTCGTTAATCAGGGTCACGGTGACCTGCTTTCCTTGTTGCTCAAAGCGCTGGGTCATTGAGTCCTCCAGCAGCAGCCAGTCACTCAGGGGCGGCGCCAGGGATGGCATAACGGCAAAATAGCGCAGCGCACGCAGTCGCGTAAGCGCAGGATGGGACATGCCTGATTCTCCGGTACATAACGTGAAAGCATTGTATCGCAGAATAGGCGGTTGGTGGCGGGCAAACGTCAATATACGATCATTCACGCAACAGCCATGCAACAGGCTGCCGCGCGTGCAAAAAAAGGTGCATCCCGAAGGATGCACCTAAAGGCTGTGCCTAAACATCAGCATTGTGGGGAGACGATTACCCCTTGCCTTTTACACTGCTGATAAAGGTGGAACGAGCGGATTTCGAGCCGAGGCGCTCAGCTTCGTTCATCAATTTCAGGGCTTTGTCGATGTCACCTTGTTTCACCGCCTGCTTAATACCGTTGTTGAAGTAGGTTTCGGTATCGCTGAGCATCGGTTCGCTTTTGGCTGCCGGTGCAGCAGCAGCGGCGGCTGGCGCGGCCACCGGCGCGGCGGTATTGCCTACGGTGACCGGACCCGGGCCGGAGGAGCCGAACAGCGGGCCCACCAGCACGCTGGAGGTGCTATTGGTTTTCACTTTCAGCTTCAGCACGCCATCGGTGGTATGTTTAGCGATCGGATCCGGGATATCCGGGGCCGCATTGCCGGCGCCTTTGGCATAGGCTTTCGCCGGATCCAGTAGGGTCGTGGTCTGCTGGAGATCTTTTTCAGTGGTAAACACCAGCACATAGAGTTTTTGCTGGCCCAGCGCCGGGGTCAGGCGCATCACGCCGCCCAGGCGGTCAGCGGTCATGACGCCCGGCTGCTGATAGGTAAAGTAGTTGCTGGGGAAGAACGCCGCTGGCGTCATGTTCTGATCCAGAATCAGCACGTTCGGCGCAAAAATCTGCTTATGTTTGTTCAGTTCGCTGTCGAGCGTCAGGGTCAGCTCACCGATATTGGCCGGTACGCTCCAGGCGGCGACCGGTCCGACGATCCCCGGGACATCCAGGCGTTGACCGCCGGTGGTTAAATCAACGCTCTGCGTCTTTGATTGATCGGCAGGCGTCCAGATCAGCTGCTGCAGCGCGCTGGCTGGAATAGACGGCGCGGCGCTGGTGTTCTGCGGTACAAAGTTAACATCGGCAAGGCTCATCCCCGGCACGCATGCCAACATCCCTGCGGATAAACACAGAGCGACGAGAGTTTTCTTCATTTTCATTCTTCTCACCTTGGATAGCATCGGTTTAGCGGTAGCCAGGCAATAGCGCGCTAACCCTGAATAGTCAGGAGGGGCTGACGCCCCTCCCAGGTTACACCCGTCCTGCGGACGGTATTACCACCACACTTCCATCTGGGCACCGAAGGTAACTTCGCTGTCGTCACCGCGGCTGGAGGTGTACATGCCGCTTCCGCTGCTGTCTTTGGTCTGCAGACCGGAGGCGTTGCTGTAACCCCAGTTTTCATCCCACTTCGCGTAGGTTGCGAAAATACGGATAGCCGGACGAGACCAGACGCTGTTGCCTGCCTGCCACTGTTGAGCCAGAGTAATTTTGTACTGGTTGTTGTTTTCGCTGGTACGCTGGGATTTCACGTTGTCGTAACCGATTTCCAGCTGGGTGCTCATGATCGGCGTCCATTTGTACATCGGACGGACACCCACGGTGTACCAGGTCGAACCGTTTTTGCTGTCCAGGTCCACGTCCTGGTACATCGCCACGTACATCAGGCCCCAGTCATCGTTGAAGTCCATCGCACCGTGATCCAGAACGCGGATCATGCTGCCGTTGTTATCGATGCTGGTCCCTTGAGAGTGGCCGCTGTTCCAGGAGGTCATTGCGTCGGTCGCGTACTGAACGACAAACTTGTTGAAGCCGCCCCAGATGGACTGAGTATGTTCACCGGTCCACATCCAGCCGTCTTTCGACGCGCCGTCTTCCAGGCGGTAGTCATCCTGCGGGTTCGCACGGCCGTAATCGACGCCTAACTCCAGCACGCCGCCCGGGTTGGTTTCCAGGCCCGCCAGACGGATGTCAAAGACGTCGTTGGCCGTTTTCGCTGCATATTTTTTGGT
>NZ_JBCNNS010000257.1:0-3340 GCF_039594335.1 Raoultella sp. | reverse complement strand
AACAACAGCCGATCGTTGGGCCGCTCATGAGGTATATCAACGCCGGCGTTGGTCTTTCATGCTGAATTTCACCGATGATGCGAAGCGATGTTAACGGTGCTTCATTGACAATAGCGAAAATAATGGAGAGCATCGGCGCATCCTTCGCTGATAATCCCGAATCGGAGCAACGTTCCGGGCCGCCGAGCCAGGGGAAAGGGCAGTATGGCTCGCCGCTAGCGGGCTTTATGAATAGAAAAAAACGAGCCTCTGGCGATATTTTTTATATGCCGAAAAACTTGCTATTTATTTTTCTTGCATAATTTGCCCTTTGGCTAATTATATTTTTTCCCGGTTTGTGGCGAAATGTTGTTTTTACCTTGTAGATTCAATGTGCTGCACTCTGCATCACTATTTTATTCTCAGGTTCTAAATTTATAATAATTTACCTGCTTGTTACGGTTTATTAACCTCGATCCTGCGCAGTGGTTTATTCCTGGCGATTGAACACCATTCGAAGGACACATTTATGACCGTAGAAATAACGAACATTGATACGTTGATTGTTGGCGGGGGTCAGGCCGGTATTGCCATGAGTGAGCATCTGACGACGCTGGGGATCTCACATCTGGTTATCGAGAAAAACCGCATTGCTGAAGCCTGGCGAACCGGGCGTTGGGACTCGCTGGTGGCGAATGGTCCAGCGTGGCACGACCGTTTCCCGGGAATGGAATTTAAGGGGGGGAATCCCGACAGCTTCATTCCTAAAGACGAGGTAGCGGAATACTTTGAAGATTACGTCAGGGCCTTCAATCTACCGGTACGTACCGGCGTTGAAGTCAAAAGCGCAGTGCGCAACAGCGGACGCGCGGGTTTTACCATCGAGACCACCGAGGGCATCATTGAAGCCCAGCGTATTGTTGCCGCAACCGGACCGTTTCAAAAACCGGTCATTCCAGCGATTGCGCCGAAAGAGAGCGACATTCATCAAATCCATTCCGCCCAATACTACAATCCGCAGCAGCTTCCTGAAGGCGCCGTACTGGTTGTTGGCGCGGGCTCTTCCGGTGTGCAGATTGCCGACGAGCTTCAGCGCGCCGGCCGGCAGGTCTATTTATCCGTCGGTGCGCACGACCGTCCGCCGCGCGCATATCGCAATCGGGACTTCTGCTGGTGGTTAGGGGTGCTCGGCATGTGGGATGCCCCCGCCAGCGCGCCGGGGAAAGAACATGTCACTATCGCTGTCAGCGGTGCCCATGGCGGGCACACCGTGGACTTTCGAGAGATGGCGCACCGCGGCATCACCCTGGTCGGGCTGACGAAAGCCTTTGAATCCGGCACGGCGACCTTTCAGGCGGACCTGTGCGACAACATTCGTCGCGGGGATGAGAACTACCTGGCGCTGCTGGATGCCGCAGATGCCTACATTGCGGCCAATGGCCTGGATCTGCCGGAAGAACCTGCCGCCCGCGAGTTTTTACCGGACCCGTCGTGCATGACTTCGCCGATCCTCTCTCTGGATCTCGCGGAGGCGGGGATCACCACCATTATCTGGGCGACCGGCTACGCCGTGGATTACAGCTGGCTCAATGTGAATGCGTTTAATGAGCAACACCGTCCGCAGCATCAACGCGGCGTCTCCAGCGAACCCGGGGTCTATTTCCTCGGATTGCCGTGGCTGTCGCGCCGGGGGTCTACCTTCATCTGGGGCGTCTGGCATGACGCGAAACACATTGCCGACCATATTGCCACTCAGCGTAAGTACAGCCAGTACCAGGCTGCCGGTCAGCGCTGAACACCCGCCGCTAAACAGGATAAAAAAGATGCCAACGCATACCCGTATTCGCATGTTTAATACCAAAGAAACCTACCCCAATCAGAGCCTGGATAACGATTTATGCCAGGCGGTTCGCGCCGGGAATACCGTCTACGTGCGCGGTCAGGTGGGAACGGATTTTGCCGGTAACCTGGTCGGTTTGGGCGACCCGCAGGCTCAGGCTGAGCAGGCGATGAAAAACGTCAAACAGCTTTTGGAAGAAGCCGGAAGCGACCTGTCGCACATCGTGAAAACCACCACCTATATCATTGACCCACGTTATCGTGAGCCGGTGTATCAGGAAGTAGGTAAATGGCTGAAGGGGGTTTTCCCGATCTCCACGGGGCTGGTGATTTCAGCGCTGGCGCAGCCGCAATGGCTGATGGAGATCGATGTGATTGCCGTCATTCCCGATGATTTTGTGAAGTAAGGAACGACGATGACTTTTTCTATCGCAGCATATTGCCCGGAAAGCGGGCAGTTTGGTATTGCGCTCAGCTCCTCCAGTATTGCCGTCGGTGCCCGTTGTCCCTGGCTACAGGCCGGGGTGGGGGCGGTATCCAGTCAGAACATCACGTTACCGGCGCTGGGGCAGATGGCGTTAGCGCAGCTAGAACAGGGCCTGGCGCCGGACATCGCGTTGCGCAGGGCGCTGGCGGAGGATGATTTCAGCCGCTATCGACAGATCATCGCCATCGACGCCAACGGACAAACTGCCGCGTTCAGTGGCGATAAAACCCTCGGAATCTATCATGTTGCCGAAGGAGAGAACTGCATTGCCGCTGGAAATATGCTGGCCAGCACGGCGGTCATTGAGGCGATGGTGGCCGGTTTCCAGCAGAGCGAAGGTGAAATGGCGTTGCGGTTGCTGGCTGCACTGCAGGCCGGTCTGGCCTGCGGCGGTGAGGCCGGTCCGGTTCACTCTGCGGCGCTCAAGGTCGTGGATGACTATTCCTGGCCGCTGGTGGATTTGCGTATTGACTGGAGCGAGGACGATCCCATTGGCGAACTGGCTGCGCTCTGGCAGGCCTATGAGCCGCAGATGCAGGCCTATATCACGCGCGCGCTCGACCCGCGGGAGGCCCCCAGTTACGGAGTACCGGGCGATGAATAATGAGCTGCAATCGATACTGGCAACGCTGCTGGCTTTTGATACCACCAGTCGCGAATCCAATCTGGAGATGATTGAGTACATAAACCGCTTTCTGAGCGGTTTTGGCATTGAATGCCGGCTGTTCTACGATGACGACGGCAAAAAAGCCAATCTTTACGCCCGCCTGGGGCCGCCGGGGCCGGGTGGCGTGATGCTCTCTGGCCATACCGATGTGGTCCCGGTTGACGGCCAGCACTGGACTGTCCCCCCTTTTGCGCTCACCCTCCGCGATGGCCTGTACTACGGGCGCGGCAGCACCGACATGAAGGGCTTTATTGCCTGTGTGCTGGCCGCTGTTCCCGCCTTTCTCGCCCAACCGTTAAGCATGCCTCTGCATCTGGCCTTTTCCTATGATGAGGAGGTGGGATGTCTCGGCGTCCGCAGTCTGGTAA
>NZ_JBCNNS010000256.1:0-3368 GCF_039594335.1 Raoultella sp. | reverse complement strand
ACCGGTATTATTTTCCCGATCTTCCAGGTCCAGCAGATCGAAACAGCCTTCCCTGGACAGGCTCGCACTCACCCGTTTTACCACCTCATCGTGTTCGTCAAACAGCGTCTGGCTAAAATCTTTCACCGGACCACGCAGCGGATCGAACTCGAACTCATTGGAAAAACTCGCCATTTCCGGCGTAAACGCGTCAGGCGTCTTCTGCGCATCGCAGGCGCCGAGCACCATCACCGCCGATATCAGCAATAACCGTTTTTTCACGCCGAATCCTTTTTGTGCATCTTGCAATCATATTAGCAAATACAATTGTTTACACCAGTTCTGCTATGCTTAAATCTGGATAACATTAATTAGGAGTCTATGATGAAACGCTCTCTCTGGCTATGCGTCGCACTGCTGCTGGGTTCAACCTCGGTGCTGGCCGCTCCCGATTCCTGCGAACGCGTGAAGAACGATATTCAGCAAAAGATCGTCAACAACGGCGTGCCCGTCTCTGGCTTTACTTTAGCGATCGTGCCCAACGATCAACCCGATCAGTCCGGTGCCCAGGTTGTTGGTCACTGTGCTAACGATACCTTCAAAATTACCTATACCCGCTCCGCCGACTCAGACGGCGACGTCCGTTAACCTCTTATTTTCATTCGAAGGATATTATCCCTGAGTTGACCAGGGATAATATCCTTCTCCTCCACTCTGGATATGATTGCTCACCCATACACCGGAAAAGCTACCGGCGATCATTTAGCAGCAATAACGATGGGGTGAGCCATGTCCAGTCAGGAACATTCTGGCGGCGTCAGTCGACGCACGTTAATCAAATCGTCTGCGATAGGCTCACTGGCGCTTGCCGCCGGTGGACTCTCGCTGCCTTTCAGTCTGCGTTCCACAGCGGCGGCCGTTCAGCAAGCGACACAGAGTGAAGAACGCATCGTCTGGGGTGCCTGTTCGGTAAACTGCGGCAGTCGCTGCGCACTGCGTCTGCACGTGCGCGATAATGAAGTCACCTGGGTAGAGACGGATAATACCGGGATGGATAATTATGGAGACCATCAGGTACGCGCCTGTCTGCGCGGTCGCTCCATTCGCCGGCGCATCAATCACCCGGATCGACTGAATTACCCGATGAAACGCGTCGGCAAACGCGGCGAAGGCAAGTTCGAGCGCATCAGTTGGGAAGAAGCGCTGGATACCATCGCCAACAATCTGCAAAGAGTGGTGAAAGAGTACGGCAACGAGGCAGTTTACATTAACTATTCGTCAGGGATTGTCGGCGGCAATATGACCCGCTCCTCGCCTTCGGCCTCGCCGGTCACGCGCCTGATGAACTGCTACGGCGGGTCGCTGAATCAGTACGGTACCTACAGTACCGCCCAGATTGCCTGCGCCATGCCCTACACCTACGGCAGCAATGAAGGCAACAGCACCTCGGATATCGAAAACAGCAAACTGGTGGTGATGTTCGGCAATAATCCGGCGGAAACCCGTATGAGCGGCGGCGGCATAACCTGGTATCTGGAGCAGGCCCGCGAGCGCTCCAACGCGCGCATGATTGTCATTGACCCGCGCTACACCGATACTGCCGCCGGGCGAGAAGATGAGTGGATCCCTATCCGTCCTGGCACCGATGCCGCGCTGGTGGCCGGTATCGCCTGGGTACTGATTAACGAGAATCTGGTCGATCTGCCGTTCCTGGATAAATACTGCGTCGGCTACGACGAAAAAACCCTTCCCGCCGAGGCGCCGCCAAATAGTCACTACAAAGCCTACATTCTCGGCCACGGCGAGGATGGTACCGTCAAAACCCCACAGTGGGCCTCGCGTATCACCGGGATTCCCGTCGACCGAATCATTAAACTGGCCCGGGAAATTGGGACCACCCGACCCGCCTGTATTTGCCAGGGCTGGGGACCGCAGCGTCAGGCTAACGGAGAACTGGCTTCCCGGGCGATAGCCATGCTGCCGATTCTGACCGGCAACGTCGGCATTAACGGCGGCAACAGCGGCGCACGTGAATCGACCTATACCCTGACCATTGAGCGCCTGCCGGTGCTGGTCAATCCGGTCAAAACCGCCATCTCCTGCTTTAGCTGGACCGACGCCATCGCGCGTGGCCCGGAAATGACCGCGCTGCGTGATGGCGTCAGGGGCAAAGATAAGCTGGATGTCCCGATAAAATTTATCTGGAACTATGCCGGGAATACCCTCGTCAACCAGCATTCTGAAATCAACAAAACCCACGAAATTCTCGAGGACGAGAAAAAATGCGAGATGATCGTGGTGATTGAAAACTTTATGACCTCTTCGGCGAAGTATGCCGACATTCTGCTGCCGGACCTGATGACCGTCGAACAGGAAGACATTATTCCTAACGACTACGCCGGAAACATGGGCTACCTGATATTTATTCAGCCCGCGACCACGGCAAAATTCGAACGCAAACCGATCTACTGGATCCTCAGCGAAGTAGCCAAACGCCTCGGTGCCGATATTCATCAACGCTTTACCGAAGGGCGTACCCAGGAGCAGTGGCTCCGGTATCTGTACGCCAAAATGCTCGCCAGAGATCCCGCGCTGCCCTCCTACGAAGCACTGAAAGAAATGGGCATTTACAAACGGAAAGATCCGAACGGCCATTTTGTCGCCTATCGCGATTTTCGTGAAGATCCGCTCGCGCACCCGTTAAAAACCCCCTCCGGAAAAATTGAGATTTACTCCAGCCAACTGGCGGATATTGCGGCCCGTTGGCAGTTGCAAAAAGACGAAACCATCAGCCCGTTGCCGATTTACACCTCCACTTTCGAAGGCTGGGATGACCCGCTTCGCGATCAGTTCCCGCTGCAGCTTTTCGGTTTTCACTACAAAGCCCGAACCCACTCCAGCTACGGCAACGTCGATGTGCTGCAGGCCGCCTGTCGCCAGGAAGTGTGGATCAATCCGCTTGATGCCGGGAAGCGCGGCATTAAAAACGGCGATCTGGTGCGCGTATTCAACCCGCGTGGCGAACTGCGTATTGTGGCGAAAGTCACGCCGCGCATCATGCCCGGCGTCGCGGCCATGGGTCAGGGAGCATGGCATGACGCCAGTATGGACGGCGACCGCATCGATCGTGGCGCCTGCATTAATACCCTGACCACCCAGCGGCCTTCACCGCTGGCAAAAGGCAATCCACAGCATACCAACCTCGTTGATATCGCCAGGGTGCAGGACGCGGCGTCATGATCTTCCGGGGTCGAGGTGGCGCAGACGGCCAGACAACCGCCAGGGAGATTGCCCATGGGTAATGGATGGCCTGAATGGCCGCGGGTGCTTTTTAAGGTGCTCGGACAATGCGCGGCGGGAGCGACTATCGTCACCGGCCTGGGATGGAT
>NZ_JBCNNS010000255.1:0-3379 GCF_039594335.1 Raoultella sp. | reverse complement strand
CCCCCGAGACGCTGACTGAAATCTATCAGAGTTTCCTTGAGAATCAGCTCATGTCCGAGCTGATACTGGACCTTGCGCCTGAAGTGGTCAGTTTCCACTTTGGCGTGGCGGATAAGACATTGATTCACCGACTGAAGGAAAAAGGCGTGGTGATCATGGCCAGCGCCACCAGCGTGCCCGAAGCGCTGCGGGTCGTCGCCCAGGGAGTCGATATCGTGATTGCGCAGGGGTATGAAGCCGGAGGTCATCGCGGGATCTTCGACCCCCACGGCGACGATCGGCAAATGCGTACCTTGACGCTGGTCCAGGCGCTACAGCGGGCGCTGTCAATACCGGTTGTGGCCGCCGGTGGAGTAATGGACGGCGCCGGGATCCGCAGCATGATGCAGCTGGGCGCAGAAGGGGTTCAGCTGGGGACGGCGTTTCTGCTGTGTCCGGAATCGGCTACCGACGCCGGATATCGTCAGGCGCTGAGCGCTGAACCTGCGCCAAAAACGGTGATGACCGCGGCGATTTCCGGCCGTCCGGCGCGCTGCATTGATAATGCATTTTGTGAAACTGGCCGGCGCCATCCCGAAGTCATGTCCCCGGACTATCCAGTGGCCTACGACGCGGGGAAAGCGCTGGCGACCGTGGCGAAAACGCAGGGCGAATGGGGATTTGGGGCGCATTGGGCAGGAGAAGGGGTCGCGATGATCCGGGCGTTGCCGTCAGCGGAGCTAATGCAAACGCTGATCCGGGAAGGCGGCTTTTCCACCAATTAGCAGTCGCGGCGGTTATGGTGACCTGCCGCGACTGCTGATGGCTGACCTTGGGAGATGTCTAGCGACGGTGGGCCAGTTGGCGAACCAGACGGTCGCCCGCCATCTGCACGCCCTGCACCAGGGCTACCAGAATCAGCACCGTGCCGACCATCACTTCGTTATTAAAGCGCTGATAGCCATAGCGAATCGCCAAATCGCCCAGTCCGCCGCCGCCAATGACGCCGGCCATTGACGAGAAGCCAATCAGCATAACGACAGTCAGCGTGACGCCAGCCAGCAGGGTTGGCAACGCTTCCGGCAGTAACGATTTAAAAATCACATGCCAGACCGTACCGCCCATCGACAGGATAGCTTCAATACGTCCGTAATCCACTTCGTCCAGTGCGCTTTCCGTCAACCGGGCGAAAAAAGGGAAGGCGCCAATTGTCACCGGCACCACTGCCGCCGTGCTGCCGAGCGTAGTGCCGATAATCAGCCGGGTAAATGGAATCAGGGCGATCAGCAGCACGATAAACGGCAGCGAGCGACCAAAGTTAATCACCGCCCCCAGCAGCGCGTTGAGTTTCGGCATCGGCAGTAAGCCGTTTTTGCGCGAAATAAACAGCACCACGCCGACAGGAAGGCCGAGCAGAACGGTAAATAACGCCGCCAGACCCACCATATACACTGTGTCCAGCGTACCGTCCAGCAGCAGCGGCCAGAGTTCATCCCAGCTCATGCGACTGTGCATAATGGCCTCCGGTGATAACCATGACGAGCGAGAAAATCACGTTCCGACTGCGGATCGTGCAGTAATGACTGGCGCAGTTTCGACCACGGCGCCACCAGCAGTTCGGCAATGCTGCCGTTTTCGACGATCTCACCATTTTCCAGCAACGCGGCGTGGTCGCACAGGGTTTTGACCACCTCCAGCTCATGGGTGATCAGCACAATCGTCAGATTCAGGCGCTGATTAATATCCGCGAGCAGCGCCAGCACCGAGGCGGTGGTCTCGGGATCGAGGGCGCTGGTCGCCTCGTCGCACAACAGAACGTCTGGCCTGGCCGCCAGCGCTCTTGCGATACCCACGCGCTGTTTTTGCCCACCCGAAAGCTGAGAAGGGAACGCGTGCGCTTTATCGCTAAGCCCAACCAGCTCCAGCAGTTCCACCACTCGCGCCTGACGCGCCGTTTTTGCCACGCCGGCAATTTCCAGCGGTACGGCGATATTGTCGGCGACGTTGCGCGCGTGCAGCAGGTTAAAATGTTGGAAGATCATGCCGGTACGCAGGCGATAAGCACGCAGCGCGGCTTTATCCATTTGCGTAATATCCTGTCCGTTCACAATAATGCGGCCCGTCGTGGGCCGCTCCAGCAGATTCAGACAGCGGATCAGCGTACTTTTTCCCGCACCGCTGCGTCCGAGGATGCCGTAAATCGCTCCTTTCGGGACATGCAGCGACACGTTGTTCAGCGCCGGTCGGCCTGTTCCGGCGTAGGTTTTACTCAGCCCGATGGCTTCTATCATGCTTTCGGGGCAACCGGGATAACCGAACCGTTATAGCGCTGACGGATAAATTCAGCCACCTTCGGCGAAGTCAGATCTTTTGCCAGCTGTTTAATGCGCGGGTCGTTTGCCAGGGAAGGGTTGGTGACCAGAATGTTGGCATAAGGGTTATGGCTGGCGCTCTCAAGGCCAAGCGCGTCTTTTGCCGGCGTCAGTCCGGCTTCCAGCGCGTAGTTGCCGTTGATCACGGCCAGATCGACATCGTCCAGAGAGCGCGGGATCTGCGGCGATTCAATTTCCAGAATTTTCAGATGTTTCGGGTTTTCCACGATATCTTTTGGTGTAGCCAGTGTCGTGGCTGGGTCGGTGAAGGTGGGGGCCAGTTTGATCAACCCCTGGCTTTGCAATAAGAACAGCGCGCGGCTCAGGTTGGTGGTGTTATTGGGCACGGCGACGGTGGCATTTTCCGGCAACGAAGCGAAGTCTTTGTGCTTGTGCGAATAGATGCCCAGCGGCTCAATATGGACCGTGGCGGCGACGGCAAAGGTCTTGCCAAGCGCTTTTTCCTGATCTTTCAAATAGGGAACATGCTGGAAGTAGTTAGCATCCACATCGCCGTTTGCCAGCAGTTCATTGGCGTTCACGCCGCTGGTCAATTCGACTACCTTCAGATCCAGACTCGGGTCGATTTTCTTGATGTAGTTAAGTATTTCCGCATGCGGAACCGGGTCCGCCGCGACGCGTAATGCAGCGGCCTGCGCTGATGTCCAGGCTAAAGAGAGAGACAGAGCAACCCCTGCCAGTTTAAAAGCGGCAATTTTCATGGTGTTTTCCTTTATTTTTATCTTTAAATATTTTTATCTTTAAACGATCGGTTGTGCGGTGCGTTCGCGAAACACATCCTGGTAGTAGCGTTCAGCCACATCCGGGTGTGAGCGCAGGCGGCCCTTCAGGTAATTCCAGCCCACTTCGCGCAGCAGTGGGTTTTGCGGATCGCTGTCCGGCCCGAGCGCTTCCTGCGCCAGTTCCGGCGGCAGGGTGTAGACCGGGACGGTGGCATCCAGCTGCGCGCCGAGGAAAAATGCGATAGAGAGGCGCTCCTGGTGTGCCGGCGGAGATACCACTCGATG
>NZ_JBCNNS010000254.1:0-3381 GCF_039594335.1 Raoultella sp. | reverse complement strand
GTGGCCTGAAAGTGGATCAACGATTAGATTCCTGCCGTTTCACGAATGTATTTACGCGCTTTGAGGGCGTATTCGAAAGGGTTAGCCAGCGCCGGATCCTGTTCGGCTTCAACCACCATCCAGCCTTTGTAGCCAAAATCATCCAGCAGTTTGAACACCGGACGGAAATCGATCACCCCATCACCAGGCACGGTGAAGGTGCCTGTCTTCACGCCATCAAGGAACGACAGCCCTTCGCGACGAACCTGCTCAATCACCGGCGGACGTACATCTTTCAGGTGCACGTGGTTGATACGCGGCAGGTATTTTTGGAGGATCGCCAGCATCGGCGCTTCGCCCCCTTCGGAATACCAGGCATGTCCGGTGTCGTACAGCAGGAAGACGTTGTCATCGACCAGCGACATAAATTTGTCGATCTCTGCGGTGGTCTGAATACCGGTCCCCATATGGTGGTGCAGGCACACCTGCATGCCCTTCTCGGCGGCCAGGCGCCCCAGCGTGTTGTAGCCTTCAGCGACGCGCAGCCACTCTTCCTCGCTGAAGCAGGGTTTTGCCTCGCCGAGAATCGGTTTTTCCAGCCCCTGAATACTGCCGCTTTGCTCAGAGCAGCCAATCACTTTCGCCCCCATCGCATGCAGGAAATTCATGTGATTCACAAACTCGTCAATGGTCTTTTCCCGCTGCCCGTTGGCAAAAAAGGTGCTGAACCAGGCATTACAGATCTGAATGCCGCGAATATCCAGCATCGGCTTCAGCACCGCCGGATCGCGCGGGTATTTGCTGCCCACTTCGCTGCCGCTAAACCCCGCCAGCGCCATTTCGCTGACAATCTGCTGAAAGGTATTTTCGCTGCCCAGTTCAGGCATATCATCGTTGGTCCAGCCGATCGGGGCGATGGCCAGTTTGACGTTATCTTGGTTCATAATATGGCTCCTGCTGCCGCATCCTGACGATGCGGCGATTCATCTTCGCGAGGTGCATGCCCGTCGCGACCGGCCGGTTTGCCGGACGGCGCGCGAGCATTGACCGTTTCGTAAGCAGAGTGTGAATTAGCGCTGGTAGAACGCCGGGCACTCGGGCAGCATCACCGCGACCGGTTCACTGCTCTCCTGCGCCTGCAGGCAGGCATCGGCCGCAACGGAGGCCGCATAGCCATCCCACGCCGACGGTCCCTGCAGCAGGCCGGCTTTCACATCATTGATAAAGGCCTGCAGCTCCACGTCGTAAGCTTTGATGAAACGATCTTTCCAGTCGGTGAGGATCGCGCTCGACAGGTTGGCGCTTTTACGCATCTGGATCGCAGACGGCTCCGGCAGGCGGGCAATCCCCGTTTCCCCGACCACTTCGCACTGGATGTCGTAGCCGTACTGGCAGTTCACGAACACTTCTACGTCGATCAGGGTACCTTTACGCGTTTCGAAGGAGACCATCTGCGGATCTCTCAGGCGCGGATGGGTATGGGAGGTGGAGCGCGGAAAACGCACCTGTACCGAGCGATAGTCATCATTGAGCAGCCAGCGCAGCACATCCAGCTCGTGGATCAGGGTGTTGGTGATCGCCATATCGGTGGTGTAGTTTTCACCGACCGACTGATTACGGTGCGCGCAATGCAGCATCAGCGGCGCGCCGATATCACCATCATCAATGACTTTTTTCAGCGCCAGGTAACCTTCATCGTAAGGGCGCATAAAGCCGACCTGCACCAGCCGACGGCCCGCGTTCATTTCAGCGTCGACAATGCGACGGCAGCCTTCCGCGCTCATCGCCAGCGGCTTTTCGCAGAACACCGGTTTGCCAGCGGCGATCGCCGCGAGGGTATATTCTTCATGCGTCGGATCCCAAGAGGTGACAAGAATAGCGTCGACATCGCTGGACTGGATAACATCGTGGCCGTCGGTGTAGATTTCCGCCTGCACACCTGGAAGCGCCACCGCCGCACGCGCGCTCTCGGCATTAATATCCGACACCGCCACCACGGTGGCGCCCTGTAAGACCTGGGTGCAACGACGGATATGTTCTTTACCGATGGCGCCAGTGCCGATGACACCTAATTTGAGTGACATAGTGGTTTTCTCCGTGATTCTGTAGGGTTCAAGGTGAGCGTTCTGTTCTAATAATCCCGCGCTTCGGCGCGTTTTTCATTAATCATTTCAGCTACTTTGCGAATACGTTCTGACAAGGCTGTTTGTGCAACGCCAACGTTCCACCAGCTGCCGTACGAATGCACCATGGTCTTCGGCAGCACTTTAATATCGATCAGCGTGCTGATCGTCTCGCGGCGCGCCGCCTCCAGCGCGTGACGCAACTCATTCAGGGTGGTGACGCGCCAGGTTTTGCAGCCGTAGCCCGTCGCAATCGTGGCGAAATCGACTGGCACCAGGCCGCCCTGCAACTGTCCGTTCGCCGCTGAGCGATAGCGAAACTCGGTGCCGAAGCTGCCCATACCGTGGCCAATCTGCAGATTGTTGATACAGCCGTTGGCCATATTGTCGAGCAGCACAACGTTGATCTTCGCCTGCTCCTGCAACGAGGTCACCAGCTCAGAGTGCAGCATCATGAAAGAGCCGTCTCCGACCAGGGAATAGACTTCGCTTTGCGGCTGCGCCAGCTTCACGCCCAGCGCGGCATTCACTTCATAGCCCATGCAGGAGTAGCCATACTCGACGTGGTAGGTGTTGGGCATCCGGTTGCGCCAGACGCGCTGCAGATCCCCAGGCAAGCTGCCCGCCGCTGCCACAATCACCGCATCCGCCGCAAGCGTTTCATTGAGTACGCCCAGCACGCTGCACTGGGTCAGCGTGGAATCTGTGAGCTGGCGAAATTCCCGGTACACCGACTCACGATCGAGAGCATCATCGATTTCGGGGACAAAAGCCTTTTCCTGCCAGACGGCCTGGTAGACGCGCTGGGTCTCTTTCAGCTGGCGACGCTGGGCGCTGTCGATCTGCGCGCCCCAGCACGCCTGCCAGCCTTCGCCGATCAGCGCGTTATCCAGCGACGTCAGGGCTTCGCGGGCATCGGCCAGCAACGGAATGCCGTCCAGTTTCCAGGCGTCGAAGTTGCTGACGTTCACGTTCAGAAACCGCACGCCGGGGTGCTGGAACAGCCATTTTGATGAGGTGGTGAAATCACTCAAACGGGTGCCGATCCCGATAACCAAATCGGCTTCTTTCGCCAGCAGGTTGGCGGCCAGGCAGCCGGTTTCTCCGACGCCGCCCACGTTCAGCAGGTGCGAGGAGACCACCGTCCCTTTCCCCGCCTGCGTTTCGGCGAAGGGAACGCCATAACGTTCAGCGAAGCGGGACAGCGCCTCGCCGGCACCGGCATATTTCACGCCGCCGCCGCAGATAATCAGCGGCTTACGGCTGGCTTTGATGGCGG
>NZ_JBCNNS010000253.1:0-3405 GCF_039594335.1 Raoultella sp. | reverse complement strand
AGTCTTTGAGAAGACCGAACTGCAGGGCTACAGCTATAAGGAGCTGGCTGAAGAGTGCGGCGCCAGCGAGCAGGCGCTGCTCTCCCGCAAACATAAAGCCGTTCTCTATCTTCGTTCACGTCTGCGAATCTTCTACGATGAGCTGGTCGGCGGTTGAGCCCATCGCCCGACAGCTCTCTCTGCAGTGCAGTAATATCACCGACGATACGGTGTTTAACTACTCTCTTTTGTCGATAACGTTCTCCGCGCGGTTGATGCGGTAAAGGGCTCTTTACCGCATGACTTTTCATAACCGGTGTCGGAGGCGCTCAGCGATCGCTGACTGTGGGTCCATTCACGCTTGCAGAACGCAATGGCGGTGTTACCGTCGGGCGGAGGGAATGCCCGGCGTAACTTCCCCAGCGGCTTTTCAGATAGTTCACCGCCTGCTGGGTCTGCGGCTGATTGAGATAGTTTTCCCGAAACAGGATCGTTCCCTGGATTTGCGGCATCGACTCGTTCAAATCCAGCTGTTTCTTCAGCTCCGGCACGCCGCCGTTGACCATCCAGTCGGGCTCATTTTTCGACGGCTCGCCAATTTTATACAGCGCCACGCCGATATACAGCCGGGTACCGGTCGGTTTCACTACGTCGGCCCACCATTTCGCGAGCACATCATAGCGGGCCGCGTCGCGAGCAAAGGGCCAGTACAGCTGGGGCGCAATGTAGTCGAGCAGGCCCTGCTGAACCCAACTGCGGGTGTCGGCGTAAGACTCATCATACGCGGCCGCGCCGCGGGTGTCAGAACCTGCCGGATCGTGTGACCGGTTACGCCAGACGCCTGCAGGACTGACGCCAAACTCCACATCGGGATTGAGCTGCTTGATGGTGCGCGACACCTGGGCTATCAACTGCTGAGTATTGTGTCGCCGCCAGTCCGCCTTTGAGGCATATCCCTGTCCATATCGCTGGTAGGTCTGCGAGTCGTTCAGCGCTGAACCCGGTGATTCGGTGTAGAAGTAATCGTCAAACTGTACGCCGTCAACCGGGTAGTGCTCCACCACTTCGGCAACGATACTGGTTATCCAGTCGCGCACTTCTGGAATTCCCGGATCGAGGACAAAACGGTCGCCGGCGGTACGAATCCAGTCGCGATGCAGCACGAAGACGCTGGAGGGGATCTGCGACAGCGTCCCGTTGAGTTCGCTGACGGTTTTTGGCCGGGTGTTCACGGAGACACGATAGGGGTTAAACCAGGCATGGACCCGCATTCCGCGTTTGTGGGCTTCATCCAGCATAAACTGGAGCGGGTCATAACCCGGATCCTGGCCGATGTGGCCGGTCAGCATATCGGACCAGGGCAAAATTTTTGACGGCCACAGCGCGGTGCCATCCGGTTTGACCTGAAAGAAGACCGTATTGATGCCGAGGCTTTGCAGCTTATCCAGTTTATCGGTCAACGCTTTCTGCTGCTGGTGGATACGCAGCGCAGAGTCGCCCGTCGTCACTGAAGCGACGGGCGGCCAGTCAAGACGAGACACCGTTGTCAGCCAGACGCCGCGTACCGGCTCATGGGTTTTGGGCAAATGAGGCTGTTTCAGCGCCGGGGGAAGCGGGGTCACCAGAGAGGCGGGCGGTTTACCGGAACAGCTAACCAACAGCAGCGCGGCGGCCACAGCCGCGGCGGACAGGGTCACTTTAGAGAAAACAGGGACGCTACGAGAGCTGAAAATCATATTCGTCATCGTTATAGACCGTTGCGTGAAGAGGCATTTTCCTACGATTCGAATTCAAGTCAATCAGTGTGTGTATTCCCCCGCGGCTGACCTGCTGTTTCCTGGGCAGGACGGGGCACGGAGGTTGACCTCGCCACGACAGCGTCGGGACGCTATCGACCCCTTTCCTGTCAGATGAGGCCAGCTGTCGCGATGGGAATAATCAGTGTGGATGATGGGCCCATCGCGTGGAATCCTCGTCAATGTACCGCTTCTCACATGTCTTGTTATATTGTTCACAATACCGCCACAAAATTTTTCACACTCATGATCATTTTCGCACTTTTGCACCAGGGCAGTGCGCAACACGGGAAAAGAGCAACTATGTTTAGCTCGCTGGTCGATATGGACGCCGCAGTTCCCGACTCGCCACGTGATGGCAACAGACCTCCTGACTCGTAGTGAAATGCACGTCAGCCGGAGGCGATAACGTTGTTATCACCCGTTATTGCCATCCATCACCAAGCGATCTGACGCGATATTTCTTCCTGGCGGGATTTTTGCTTCTTCCACCCCGGCCGTGACGGCATATTATCAGCCTTCGGCAAACCAAACAGTAATTGATATTTTCCGCGCCATAACCGGGCGCAAGGCTATAAATCGCTGAGGAATATCGAATGTCTCTGAAACTGAAAAAGTTGACTCTTCATTTTGCGATTGCGGGTTGTATCAGCGTGGCATTTTACGCACAGGCGGATGTGAAGATTGGTGTTGCCGGACCGTTTACCGGGCCGAATGCGACGTACGGCGCCCAGTACTGGAAAGGGGCCTCGCAGGCGGCAGCGGATATTAATGCGGCAGGAGGAATTAAAGGCGAAAAAATTGTGCTGGTTCAGGGGGACGATGCCTGTGAACCCAAACAGGCGGTCGCGGTGGCGAACCGTCTGGTCGATGACTCCGGCGTCTCCGCCGTGGTGGGGCATTTCTGTTCGTCTTCCACCATGCCCGCCTCCGAGGTGTATGACGAGGCGGGTATTCTGACCATCACCCCCGGCTCGACGAACCCGCAAATCACCGAACGCGGTATGAAAGATATGTTCCGCATGTGCGGTCGTGACGACCAGCAAGGGGCTATTGCGGCGAACTATATACTGGATGTGCTGAAGGCGAAAAAAATTGCCGTGATCCATGATAAAGATACGTATGGTCAGGGGCTGGCGGATGCTACCCGCGCCGCGCTGGCGAAACGCGGGACGAAAGAGGTGCTGTACGAGGGATTATCCCGTGGCGAAAAGGATTTCAACGCGCTGGTCACCAAAATTGGCGCGCTGAAGCCTGATGTCGTTTATTTCGGCGGCTGCCATCCGGAAGCCGGTCCGCTGGTTCGTCAAATGAGAGAGCAGGGCGTACAGGCGAAATTCTTCTCCGGCGATTGCATCGTGACGCAGGAACTGGTAACCGCCGCCGGTGGCCCACAGTTCACTGACGGCGTGCTGATGACTTTCGGTCAGGATCCGCGAACCATTGCGGAAGGGAAAACGGTAATTGAAAAATTCCGCGCCGGCGGTTTCGAACCAGAAGGCTATACCCTGTATGCCTACGCGTCGGTCCAGGCGATCGCCGCAGCCTATAATGCCGTCGGAACCGATAACACCAAAGCCAGCGAATGGCTGAAAAACCACAGCGTCGATACCGTCATGGGCAAAAAAGC
>NZ_JBCNNS010000252.1:0-3435 GCF_039594335.1 Raoultella sp. | reverse complement strand
GCTCCGGATGCTGGCGCAGGTTGCCCTGGGCGACTTCGTCGGCGGCGTTTTTCAGCTTACGCGCCGGTTTCGCCAGGCTCCACGCCAGCCACAGCAGCAGCGGGGCGCTGACCAGCATCGTGACGATAAGCAGCAGCAATGGTCGATCAAACAGCAGGTTGATAAAGTCGGATTGTGAGGTGCTGGCGGGACGAATCAGATAGAGCTGATAGTTATCCTCACCGTCCCTGACGGAAAACGGGCCCACCATTTCCAGGCGGCCATAGCGTTTTTTCTGCGGATGATCGGCATTATCGGCCTGGCCGATAAAGTTACGAATGATCTGCATCTCGTTGCGTTCTGCGCCGATCACGCGGCCTTCGCTGGTCACCAGCAGCAGGCGTTGTCCCGGCGGCGCCCATTTATCGATGGCGCGAAACAGACGGCGCCACCACATCAGGTCGTTTGGCGGATCGTTGGCCAGCTCGGCCTCGACGTGCTGCTCGATCATGATGCCCTGACGCTGCTCGCTTTCCAGCAGCTCGGTCATCTGCCGGGAATCCAGTTTGGGCAACATCAGCACCAGCATCAACACCAGCGCCAGCGTGAGCCAGAAGATGGCGAAGATGCGTGCAGTCAAACTTCCAATCATGAAGCGGAAACCATCAGATACCCGCGGCCACGCAGCGTTTTAAACCACGGATGGCCATCTTTGCGCTCCGGCAGCTTACGCCGCAGGTTGGAAATATGCATATCGATGGCGCGGTCGAACGGCGTCAGGCGCTTGCCTAACACTTCCTGGCTTAAATGTTCACGCGACACCACCTGGCCGAGATGTTGCGCTAACAGATAGAGCAGGGTGAATTCGGTACCGGTGAGCTCCAGCGTCTGGCCATCGAAATTGGCTTCCTGACGGCCCGGATTCAGGCTTAAAGCATCCACTTCCAGCGTTGGCGATCCGGCTTCGGTCGTCTGCTGCTGCTCGCTCCAGTGGGAACGGCGCAGAATCGCGCGTATACGGGCCACCAGTTCACGATCGTTGAACGGCTTAGGCAAATAGTCATCCGCGCCCAGCTCAAGGCCGAGAACGCGATCCAGCTCGCTCCCGCGCGCTGTTAGCATGATAACCGGGGTCTGGTGTGTCTGACGCAGCTCTTTCAGCGTATCAATACCGTTTTTCTTCGGCATCATTACGTCGAGCAGCAATAAATCAACGCTGTCGTCCAGAAGGGCCAGCGCCTGTTCCCCATCATGGGCCACCAGCACGTTAAAACCTTCCATATCGAGCAGCTCTTTTAACAGGGAGGTGAGCTCCCGGTCATCATCAACTAACAGGATTTTATTCATCTTTTAAATACCTCCGAGGCAGAAATTACGTCATCAAGGCCCGCTAATCCATGACTTTACGTTGTTTTACACCCCCTGACGCATGTTTGCAGCCTGAATCGTAGACTGTCTCTCGTTGAATCGCGACACAAACGTTTTGGGAGTATGTGATGCGCAATGTTATCGCTGCCGTCATGGCCTCAACGCTGGCGCTAAGTGCATATAGCCAGGCCGCTGAAGTCGTTACCAGCGTTAACTGGCTCCCCGGAGACGAAGGGGGACAGCGCGGTAGCCAGAGCCATATGTTTGACGGCATAAGTTTAACCGAGCAGCAACGTCAGCAGTTACGGGATCTTATGCAACGGGCACGCCACGACAGGCTCCCCGTTAATGTTAGCGAAATGGAGACAATGCATCGCCTTGTCACCGCAGAAAATTTTGATGAAAACGCTGTGCGCGCCCAGGCAGAAAAGATGGCGCAGGAACAGGTTGCTCGCCAGGTCGAGATGGCTAAGGTCCGCAACCAGATGTATCACCTGCTTACGCCAGAGCAGCAAGCGGTTTTAAATGCTAAGCACCAGCAACGTATGGATCAGTTGCGTGAGGTTGCAAGGATGCAGAAAGGCTCAGCAATGATGCTTTCGAGTAGTAGCAACACCCTGCAACCCCAGTAACAAACCCTGTTTTCCTTGCCATAGACACCATCCCTGTCTTCCCCCACATGATGTGGGGGTTTTTTTTGCCCTTTTTTCGGCAAATCAACTTCTTCGCGTATCCCGTGAGCGTCACAAGTTCAGGTTATACTAAGCGCATTGCAGGAGAAGGAGCCTATATGAATCAATCTTATGGCCGGTTGGTCAGCCGCGCCGCTATCGCCGCGACGGCCATGGCCTCCGCGTTACTTTTGATCAAAATTTTTGCGTGGTGGTATACCGGTTCAGTCAGTATTCTGGCTGCGCTGGTGGATTCGCTGGTGGATATTGCCGCCTCGCTGACCAACCTGCTGGTGGTTCGCTATTCGCTGCAACCTGCTGATGAAGAACATACCTTTGGCCATGGCAAAGCGGAATCGCTGGCGGCGCTGGCGCAAAGCATGTTTATCTCCGGCTCGGCGTTGTTTCTGTTTCTCACCGGCATCCAGCACCTGGTGCGTCCGGAGCCGCTGCAGGCCGCTGGCGTCGGGGTCGTCGTCACGTTGATCGCCCTGTTCAGCACGCTGGCGCTGGTGACCTTCCAGCGCTGGGTGGTGCGAAAAACCCAGAGCCAGGCGGTGCGGGCGGATATGCTTCATTATCAGTCTGATGTTATGATGAACGGCGCTATTCTGGTGGCGCTGGGCCTTTCCTGGTACGGCTGGCATCGCGCCGATGCGTTGTTTGCCTTAGGAATTGGCATCTATATTTTATATAGCGCGCTGCGGATGGGCTATGAGGCGGTTCAGTCACTACTCGACCGCGCCTTGCCTGACGAGGAGCGTCAGGACATTATCACCATCGTGACCGCATGGCCCGGCATCCGCGGGGCGCACGATCTACGAACGCGGCAGTCAGGGCCGACCCGCTTTATTCAGATTCATTTGGAAATGGAAGATAACCTCCCGCTGGTGCAAGCCCACGTGATTGCAGACCAGGTGGAGCAGGCGATTCTGCGCCGTTTCCCGGGTTCCGATGTCATTATCCATCAGGATCCCAGTTCTGTGGTGCCAGCGGCGCAGCAGGGCTTTTTTGAGCGTTAGGTTATAGTCTGTAAACTCGATGTAAAAATGTGGGGCAGATCGGCATTTTTTGTATAAATTACCGCCGTTTGGTCTGACCTGAATCAATTCAGCTTGAGGCGTTTGATATACTATTGTCATTAGCGTCGTGCACTCCTGGTGAGGGAGCGCTTCAGGCAACAGAATTATTTTTTGCTTCCTAAGTTCAGAGGTAGTCATGATTAAGAAAATCGGTGTGTTGACAAGTGGCGGTGATGCGCCGGGCATGAACGCAGCAATTCGTGGCGTTGTGCGCGCGGCATTAACGGAAGGTCTGGAAGTTTTTGGAATCTATGACGGTTACCTCGGATTGTATGAAGACCGTATGGTTCAGCTCGACCGTTACAGCGTTTCCGACATGATCAACCGCGGCGGCA
>NZ_JBCNNS010000251.1:0-3491 GCF_039594335.1 Raoultella sp. | reverse complement strand
GCAGTTGAAGCCTTCGACATCTGGCCGCGATGTCTACCAGCGCATGGGCTGGCGAGGCGAACCGTCGGTCAGCGAGCTGAAAAATCCCGAACGTAATATTTCGATGGGCGCGGCCTATCTGAGTATCTTGGAGAATGGCCCGCTTGCCGGGATTAAAGATCCGCAGGTGATGCGCTATGCGGTGGTGGTCTCCTACGCGAATGGCGCCGGAGCGCTGCTGCGCACCTTCTCCTCGAATCGTCAGGATGCGATTGATGAGATTAACGATTTGGATGCCGATGAGTTCTTTGAACACGTGGTGAAAAAGCATCCGGCTCCGCAGGCTCCGCGCTATATCTGGAAGCTGCAGAAGGCGCTCGACGCCATGTAACCGCCTCCGCTCGCGCTGTGCTTCACGGGGTATCCGCAGAGCACAGCGTGATTCAGACAATCCTCAGAAGTCGTAACCGACGGTGGCGATCACGCTGCGTTCGGCCCCCCAGTAACAATTGCCCGTTCCGTAGCAGCCGGAGAGAAACTCCCGGTCGCTGAGGTTATTGGCATTCACCTGCACAAAAGCCCCTTTCAATGATGGCGACCAGACACCGAGATCGGCGCGGACCATTGCATCCAGTAAGGTGACCGACGGCAGGCGCTCGGTATTGGCGTCATCCGCCCACTGTTTGCCGATATAGCGTACGCCGGCCCCGACGCTGATCCCTGTCGGGAACTGATAGCGCGCCCAGAAAGAGGCCATCTGATCCGGCGTCAGCTGCGGCGTGTTGTCGCTGGTACCATCTTTGGTGTCCTGGAAGCGCAGGCGGTTCCAGGTGTAGGAGACAAGGGTGCTCAACTCAGGTGTAATCTGGTTGCGCATCTCCAGCTCCACGCCCTGAGAATGGACTTTTCCTGCCGGAATAAAGGTCGCGGTGGCAATATTCGGATCGCGCGTCGCCACATCTTTTTGTGTTAAATCGTACAGGGCGATGCTGTACAGATCGGCGCTGCCCGGCGGCTGGAATTTCAGCCCCGCTTCAAGCTGTTCTGCGCTGGTGGGTTTCAGCAGGGTGCCGTCGGCGCCCGGCAGCATCGCCGGCGTAATCGCCTGGCTATAGCTTAGATACGGCGAGAGGCCGTTTTCCAGCGCGTACAGCAGCGATGCCCGGCCGCTGATATGGTCATCGGCACGGCGGCTGGAGGTGCCGAAGGTCTCGCTGACCTGTTGAGAAACAATGCGATCGTAGCGACCGGAAACATCGAGATGCCAGCGCGCCCAGACCATTTCGTCCTGCAGATAGATCCCGGTCTGCTCATAGCGGCGGTTATTGTTATTGCTGTAGGTCACGGTATGTCCGGTCTGTGCGGTATAGCCGCTGAACGGGTCGAGGGGTGACGCGCTGCCGGCGCCGGTCCACAGATCGTTGCGGAAACGGTGATATTCCCCGCCGAAGATCAGCGTATGGGCCAGTTCACCGGTGGTGAAATCGGCGCGCAGACGGTTATCGGTAGACCAGGCATCCAGCGAGCCGCGCGAGCCGCTATACCCGCGCGCCAGCCTGTCGCTGTCATCAATCCAGCCGGCCTGATACACCTGATCCAGCGAGACGTTAGTGTGGGTATAGCTCCCGGCGGAGTAGGCCGACCAGACATCATTGAACTGATGAGTGAACTCGTAGCTGTAGATCTGCTCGCGGCGCTGATACCCGTCTGACGGAGCGCCTTCATTGGTGCCGGTGGAGAGCTTACGCCCGTGGTGGGCATAGCGGGTGCCGTCCAGCGGCAGCGAACCGTGATAACCGCCCGAGGGATCTTTTTGCAGGTAGGCGCGCAGCAGTAGCGAGGTGTCGGTATCCGGCTGCCAGAGCAGAGAAGGCGAGACGGCGTAGCGCTCTTCGCGGGTATTATCGTACTGGGTGTCGCTGGTGCGCGTCATGCCGATAATCCGGTAAGCCCATTGATCGTTGAGGGCATCGGTATAATCGAAGGCGGCCTCTTTGGTGTTCTGCGTCCCGCCGCTGAGGCGGAAATGGCCTTCCGAGGCAAACTGCGGACGTTTCGACGTCAGATTCACCACCCCGCCCGGCACGCTCTGACCGTACAGCGCCGAAGAGGGGCCCCGGATGACGTCAACCCGTTCAATAAACCACGGGTCGATTTGCAGGACGTTGTGGCTGCCGCCGTCGCTCATCAGGCGCATGCCGTCGAGAAACAGGTTATCAACATCACCGCCGTGGTAGCCGCGTAGCGACACCGTATCAAAGCGGGTTGCGCCGCCGCCGAAGCTGGAGTAAACCCCCGGAGTATATTCCAGCGCCTGGCTGATGGTATTGGCTCCCCGATCCTCCATTTGCTGACGGGTGATGACGGAGACCGACTGCGCGGTGGTAATCAACGGCCGATCGGTTTTCGTCGCGCCGGCGGAGGTTCTGGCACTATAGCCCTGCGTTGGCGAGGTAGCAGAGTCGACGGGCTGCGCGGTAACGATAACCGTCTCTTCCGCCAGGCTGGCTAGCGGGAAGGCGACGGCCAGCGCGTACAGCAGCGCCGGGCGTTTGCAGATGACACGAGCGGTCATGACATAATCCTGAGTTGACGTAGCCTGGTACTCCTGTACGCCGCCACGCAGAGAAAACGAAAGTGTCATTTTTCGTAAAAATGTAATGCGAATTATTATTGTTTACTTTCTCAAAATCAAGCCGGTTTTTGTCGTGCACGCTAGCAAAGGCCATGATAAATATCAGGATGTTGCTACGTAAGGGGCGCGTCACGCGCCCGGCGGAAGAGAGGAGGAAGCCAGCAGCCCACGAATTCAGGTGGCGGTTAACGGGTTCAGCGACGGCAATTCCAGCCGATCAGCGCCCAGTCCCGGGCATCAACCTGAATGGTTTGCGGGTTTTGCTGCACATACCAGCGGGCGAGACGTTCCCGCTCGGCCGGGCTGAGCGCGCCGAAGGCCGCTACCACGTTACGCTCAAACCGCGGATAGCTGCTGTTATCCTGAGGGTCGCCATAAATAAAGTCGACGCTGGCATTAATGCCCATTTGATACAGCACGTTCACGGCATACATATAGTTCGGCAGCGCCGTGCTGTCTCGTCCCAGCACGCGCAGGATCGTCGGTGAGGCAAACCCAGGGTTAACCAGATGGGTCGTGTAGACTCGCAGCCGCGCCTGACGATCGAGCTTCGTCATCGCCTCGCGCATATCCGCCACCAGGGTCGAACGGGAGGCCACGGCGATATCGCAGCGCGGCAGACCCTCCCAGCTCTCTTCCCATGCCCGCTGATACCAGACCGCGTGGCGAACGCCTTGCGCCATAGCCCGACGAGCGGCGACATCCAGCATTCCCGGGCTGTAATCGACGCCGCAGATCTCATCGAGTTGACTGGCCAGCGCCAGCGAGACGGTACCCGGGCCGCAGCCCATATCGAACAGGCTGCTGGCACCGAGTAAATCAATTTTTGCCAGCAGTTGCTGCAGATAGCTGTCGATGACCGGGGTATCGACGATGG
>NZ_JBCNNS010000250.1:0-3498 GCF_039594335.1 Raoultella sp. | reverse complement strand
GCCCTGGGTCAACCGCCAGATAGTTTCAATCACCGCCTGCGGTTTGATTTTATCGCTCCGGTCGTCGTAGCGCAGACAATGGCGGGCACGCCACTGCTCGATCTGTTGCCACCAGTCGCGAATGTCGTCCAGCGGCTGCTGCGTCTCTTCCTGGTCCAGTAGCTCCAGCATCTGCTCCAATACCAGCCGGGCATCGCCGACGATCGGCACATCCGCCGGCACGGTTTTCGAGATCGAGGTCGGATCGATATCAATATGCAGCACCGTCGCGTTCGGACAGTACTTGGCCAGATTGTTGGTGGTCCGATCGTCAAAGCGGACGCCGACGGCGAAAATGACGTCCGAATGGTGCATGGTCATGTTGGCTTCATAGGTGCCGTGCATACCCAGCATCCCCAGCGCCTGCGGGTGCGTCGCCGGGAAAGCGCCAAGCCCCATCAGGGAGGAAGCAACCGGCAGCTTCAGCTTTTCCACCAGTTCACGCAGCTGGGGTTCGCAATGCGCATTGATCGCCCCGCCGCCGACGTAAACGACCGGCTTACTCGCCGCCACCAGGGTCTGCAGGGCGCGTTTAATCTGTCCCTTATGACCGCTGGTGGTCGGGTTATACGAACGCATACTCACCGCCTCCGGCCAGGCGTACGGCAGCTTTTTCGCCGGATTGAGAATATCTTTCGGTAGATCGACCACCACCGGTCCGGGGCGACCGCTGGCCGCCAGCCAGAAAGCTTTCTTCAGGACACCGGGAATATCTTCGGTCTGCTTCACCAGGAAACTGTGCTTCACCACCGGACGGGAAATCCCCACCATGTCGCACTCCTGGAAGGCATCGTAGCCGATCAGCGATGTCGCCACCTGCCCGGAGAGGATCACCAGCGGAATGGAATCCATATAGGCCGTCGCGATGCCGGTGATGGCGTTCGTCGCCCCTGGTCCAGAGGTGACCAGCACGACGCCAACCTCGCCGGTCGCCCGCGCCAGGCCATCCGCCATATGCACTGCCGCCTGCTCGTGGCGAACCAGCACATGATCGATACCGCCAAGGGTATGTAACGCATCATAGATATCGAGGACTGCGCCTCCGGGATAGCCGAATACTTGCTTGACGCCCTGATCGACAAGCGATTGGACGACCATCTCGGCTCCTGACAACATCTCCATGGTTTGCCTCCAGGCTTATTGTTTTACGACAGCGGAACTCAATTTCCGCGCGCTCGCACGATGCGGAGGAGAGACCCTCCGCACTGAGGTGAATGGACTGCATGCCACTACCATAACTGCTCGCCAGCAGGCAGGCAATTCGCCGCAGGGGATGTGTTATCCCCGTAATAAGAAGAAAAGAAAGCGGAGAAGTGAAAATATGGTGGATTGCTTCAGAGATAAGAAAAGGGAATGGTAAATACTCGGAGAAAAGGCGTGATAGCAGGAATTGATCCATTTTTCACGAACCCAACGAATGCCTCGAACAGGTCAAACAGAACAAAATTCTGCATTATCGAATTTACATCATATAAAAAAAGGAGCCGAAGCTCCTTTTATCCTCGTTGCCATCGGCTCAGCGCTTGCAAATATCCACCAGCAGCTCTTCCATCCACTGATGGCCTTTATCGCGGCCAGCCGCTTCATGCCACGAGAGATAGCAGGTCCGGCTGTTAACCTTCAACGGCAAAGGTAATATTTGCAGGGCTAATTTATCGGCAAACTCATTGGCCAGCCAGCGCGGGGCAATCGCCACCATCTGAGTTTGCGATACCACGTTTAATACGCTGACCATCGCATTACCCTGATAGGCGATACGCGCCTGTTTATCGGCCGTGTCATACCACGGTAAACTGAATGAGGCATACCGATCGAGAGCCACCGTAGCATGCTCCTCACGATAAATATCCGCCTCCATCACCGGCCCGGAAATACGGGGGTGGTTGCGACTGGCCACCAAAACCATTTCGTCTTTGAATAACGGGACGCAGGCAAACTCAGGGCGACGGAACTCTTCATAACCGATCACAAATTCCGTTTCCTGATAACGTAACTGATGTTCCGTATTTTGATTCAGCGCGGATTTAAAGACCAAATGAATATTGGGTGCGATCTCCGCAACTTTATTAAAAATAACCGACGTCAGGATGTTATCCAGCGGGCTGCAGACGCACAGATGGAAAACGCGCTCACTGCTTAGCGGTTCAAAACCGGAGCCCGGCAATTCGTTTTGGACCAGCTGCAGAGCCTGGCGCACAGAACCAAAAAGCTGATAGGCCCGCGCCGTCGGCTGAATACCGCGGCCATAGCGCACAAACAGCTCATCATTAAACATCACTTTCAGACGTGAAACCGCGTTACTCACCGCGGGTTGAGACATGCCGAGCGTATGGGCGGCACGGGTGATATTCTGCTCTTGCATAACCGCATCAAAAACGGTGAGCAGATTGAGATCAACCATCCGTAGTTGAGGTTTAACGACTTCCTGTCCGGGGGCTGATTTATATTCTGGAGTGTCAATTAACATATCTAATTCCGCCGTCACGATGAATTCCCTTTACTAAACCGCTATAATTAGCGTCGAAAATATCATTTATCATGCAAATGACATTTGCAAAATAGCAAAGGAGATTTTTAGGAATATATCAAGGCTATGAGTGGCAGTGAAAAAGCGGGACTACCAGGAAAATGAACCGCTCAAACCATACCGGTTACTTAATGATGGTGAGTGTAACCATAATCCGTAAAAAATAAAAACAACACTAATAGTTAACTGTAACTTAAGCAATAATAAAGTATTTTATTTTTAACCTCATAAAATTAACAACTGCTTATCATTGAAAAATAATCCGCTAATGAGCAAATACATTCATAAGGAAAATAAATATAATATTTTCATTCAGATAGCTTTTTTTGCCGCCTCGTTCACGGTTCATCGTGACCGAGGCGTTGAATGCAAAGCACTTTTTCAAATGAAACAAATGAGGGTGCGCCTCCCTTTGTCCAAAATAGGATCTTCGGCAAAACGGGGCTTACATCAGCACAATTTGCTAATTCACATCGTGAGCCAATAACGCTTTTTCCGTGCCAGGGGTTGACTTTAAAACGGCTATCCAGTAACTCTAAAAGCATAACGATTTCATCTGGAGTTTGACGCAATGATTCGCACCGCTCGTATCACCAGCCTACTACTACTAAACGCATGCCATTTGCGCGGTAGGCTGTTGGGCGACGTTCAGCGTTAAGTCATCTTCCAGCAAGACTATAAAACCCGCGCCTTGGCGCGGGTTTTTTTATGCTCGTCAACAAGGCGCCAGGACACAGACTAAGGATCCAAACCATGAGCCAGCAAGTCATTATTTTCGATACGACCTTACGTGATGGCGAACAAGCGTTACAGGCAAGCCTGAGTGTCAAAGAGAAGCTGCAGATCGCTCTGGCCCTTGAGCGTATGGGGGTCGACGTAATGGAAGTCGGTTTCCCGGTCTCTTCCCCGGGCGATTTTGAATCGGTGCAAAG
>NZ_JBCNNS010000025.1:0-46643 GCF_039594335.1 Raoultella sp. | reverse complement strand
CGAAGTATCCTTATCTCAGGAAGCACAAGCTTTGGGGAAATCACTTCTGGCAAAGAGGGTATTTTGTGGACTCGGTAGGGGCAAACGAAGAAATAATGCGACGATATGTCCGGTACCAGGACAAGGTTGCCAAAGAGGAAGAAGAGAGACAAATACAGCCCGGACTGGAAGGGGAGTGTTTAAGCCCCCTTTTAGGGGGGCTGTGTCAAAGCCACCTGCTACGCAGGTGGATTATTTACTTTCGGCGCTTGCCGTCCGCCAGTGACAGCCATACCTGCAAACCGCAAAAATAGCGCCGCGGCGGCTCACGCATTCGACGTAAAAAAAAGCCCATCGTGGGAGATGGGCAAAGACTACACACAGCAATTCGTTGTTTCACTCAGGGGATTTCCATGCTTATAAATCAAGATGTTGATCTATAACCGTACCCTAATAGTAGACACAGCCTTTTTTTGCGTCGATCAGATTCATCTCAATAGTTAAACAGATGTGAAGATTATGCCGATGGCTTAACCTCGGAGAGGGGGAAACGAGGGAGAACGGAATTATTTTTATCAGTTTTTCTTATGATTAAGGCGAGTTTCCCCGCCTTCTTTTTTACTTTTCGCTGCTGGTATTACTGACGTTTAACGCTTCAAGTTCCGCCAGTACCTGAGCGGGATCTTTCGGCGGCGGTGGAACCTCCTGCAGCCAGGCATCAAACAGGCGCCAGGAGACGGCGAGCAGCACCGGACCGATAAACAAGCCAATCATCCCGAAGGCGATCAGCCCACCGATAACGCCGGAGAGAATCAGGATCATCGGCAGGTCTGCGCCCATACGAATCAGCATCGGGCGAATAACATTATCCATGGTGCCCACCACGCAGCTCCACACCAGCAGCACCGTACCCCAGGTGGTATCTCCGCTCCAGTAGAGCCAGATAATCGAGGGGATTAAGACAATCAGTGGTCCCAGCTGTACCAGACAGGTGAAGATCATGACCACGGTCAGCAGCGCGGCGTAAGGGACGCCGCTAATTGCCAGACCAATCCCTCCGAGCACCGCCTGAACCAGCGCAGTCACCACGACGCCCAGCGCCACCGCGCGAATTGCCTGACCAGCCAACAGCACCGCCGCATCGCCGCGTTTTGCCGCCAGACGCGTTGCGAAATAACGGAATCCATAGGCGACTTTCTCACCTTGCCAGTACAGCAGGGCGCTGAACAACAGCATCAGACCGCAGTAGACCAGCAGTTTGCCAATATGCGCCGCCTGACCGACGAACCAGGTGGTGGTGGTACCGATATAGGGACGAATTTTGGCCATAATGGCCGCACCGCCCATATCCAGCAGACCGTGCCAGGCAGCGTACAGCTTGTCGCCAATCAGCGGAACGCTATTGAGCCACGCTAAATCCGGCAGCGTGACATTCCCGGCGGAGATGAGTTTTATCAGCGGAATGCTGTTATCTACCAGGCTATTCACCAGTAGTGCAATGGGGATGACAAACAGTAAAAATAGCAAGAGGGTCATAACCAGCACGGCGAGGGCGCGCTTACCGAGCAGCAAACGTTGCAGTCGCAGCAGAACGGGCCAGGTGGCAATGACGACGGTGCCTGCCCAGGCGAAAGACAGAATAAAGGGTTGCACCACCCACAGACAGGAGATAATTATCAAGGCTAAGAATAGTACCGACAGCAGAATTTGCGGTATATCCCGGGGTTGGCGAGCGTTAATCATAAAGATATTTTACCTTTCCAGTCGCGTCAAAATGCTGGCGCCGCGTAGATCCAATACTGATAATAATATCAGTAATTTCACGGGCCTGATTTTGCACATAAATCTCGTGGGCGCATATGAAAAAAATGTGATAAAAAGTTGACTGCGCCACGCAATCGTTTAGTTATCCATACACAAAATCCTCCGGACGCATCGAGGCGGCGGTCGACTCCCGGCTCTCAGGCTATTTTTGTCCGGCGTGGTAACGGGTCAGCTTCACGCAAGGATTCGGCAGCAAATGCGCCAACAAGAGGCAGTCTGAAGGATGACATCTCTACAACACAACATAGTCAGGCAGGGTCAAGCATTATGATCCCACAAATTTCTCAAGCACCAGGTGTTGTTCAACTGGTATTGACTTTTTTGCAGGTACTGGAGCAACAAGGATTTACCGGCGATACCGCCACCAGCTATGCCGACAGGCTAACAATGGCGACAGATAACAGCGTTTATCAGCTGTTGCCGGATGCGATCTTATTTCCCCGCTCGACGGCGGATGTCGTCTTGCTGGCGCGGCTCGCCGCCGAAGAGCGCTTCAAATCGTTGGTCTTTACCCCGCGCGGCGGCGGCACCGGGACCAACGGCCAGGCGCTGAATGGGGGAATCATCGTCGATATGTCCCGCCATATGAACCGCATACTCGAAATCAACCCGGAAGAGGGATGGGTGCGTGTCGAAGCGGGCGTGATTAAGGATCAACTGAACCAGTATCTTAAACCGTACGGATACTTTTTTGCCCCGGAGCTTTCCACCAGTAACCGCGCTACCCTGGGCGGGATGATCAATACCGATGCCTCCGGCCAGGGGTCATTGGTCTATGGTAAAACCTCAGACCACGTCCTGGGCGTTCGTTCGGTGCTGATGGGCGGTGATATTCTTGATACACAGGCGATGCCTGTTGCCCTGGCGGAGACGCTGAGCCGGGAACAGTCGGCGATTGGACGGATTTACCGAACGGTATTTCAGCGTTGCAAAGCACAACGTCAGCTTATCGTCGACAAATTTCCGAAACTTAATCGCTTCCTGACCGGATATGACCTGCGCCATGTCTTTAATGATGACATGAGCGAGTTCGATCTGACCCGTATTCTCACCGGTTCGGAAGGGACACTGGCCTTTATCACCGAAGCGCGTCTCGATATTACTCGTCTGCCGAAAGTCCGCCGACTGGTGAATATCAAATACGATTCGTTTGACTCCGCGCTGCGCAACGCGCCGTTTATGGTCGAGGCGAAAGCGCTGTCGGTGGAGACTGTCGATTCAAAAGTCCTGAACCTGGCGCGCGAAGATATCGTCTGGCATTCGGTCAGCGAGCTGATTACCGATGTCCCGAATAAAGAGATGTTGGGGCTGAACATCGTCGAATTTGCCGGCGATGACGCCGCGCTTATCGACAACCAAGTGATCACGCTGTGCCAGCGCCTTGATGAGCTGATTGCCACCAACGAAGCGGGCGTCATCGGCTGGCAGGTCTGCAACGAACTGGACGGTGTTGAGCGCATCTACGCGATGCGCAAAAAAGCGGTGGGGCTGCTGGGGAATGCCAAAGGCGCCGCCAAGCCGATTCCTTTTGCAGAAGATACCTGCGTGCCGCCAGAACACCTTGCCGATTACATCGTCGAGTTTCGTGCGCTGCTCGACAGTCACGGTCTGAGCTACGGCATGTTTGGCCACGTTGACGCCGGCGTCCTGCACGTGCGTCCGGCGCTGGATATGTGCGATCCGCAGCAAGAAGTGCTGATGAAACAGATCTCCGACGAGGTCGTGGCGCTGACCGCGAAATACGGCGGCCTGCTATGGGGTGAACACGGAAAAGGCTTCCGTGCCGAGTACAGTCCGGCATTCTTTGGCGAAGAGCTTTACGGAGAGCTGCGAAAAGTCAAAGCAGCGTTCGATCCGCACAACCGTCTAAACCCGGGGAAAATCTGTCCGCCGGAAGGCGTAGATGCTCCGATGATGAAAGTGGACGCCGTGAAACGCGGCACCTGGGATCGCCAGATCCCGATCGCGGTGCGCAGCGCATGGCGCGGCGCGATGGAGTGTAACGGTAACGGCCTGTGCTTCAACTTTGATGTTAAAAGCCCGATGTGTCCGTCGATGAAGGTCAGCAATCACCGCATCCACTCGCCGAAAGGGCGCGCAACGCTGGTGCGCGAGTGGCTGCGTCTGCTGGCGGATCGTGGTATCGACCCCAATCAGCTGGAAAAAGATCTGCCGGAAAAACGCGCCAGCCTGCGTACTCTGGTGGCACGGACCCGCAACAGTTGGCATGCCCGTAAGGGGGAGTATGATTTCTCCCATGAGGTCAAAGAGGCGATGTCCGGCTGTCTGGCCTGTAAAGCGTGCTCTACCCAATGTCCGATTAAAATTGATGTTCCGGAATTCCGCTCGCGCTTCCTGCAACTTTACCACAGCCGCTATTTGCGGCCGGTTCGCGATCATCTGGTGGCGACGGTGGAATCCTATGCGCCGCTGATGGCTCAGGCGCCGAAGACATTCAATTTCTTTATTAACCAGCCGTGGATGCGCAAGCTGTCAGAGAAACACATCGGGATGGTGGATCTGCCGCTGCTCTCAACTCCATCACTGAAGCAGAGAATGGTGGGACATCGCTCGGCAAACATGACGCTGGAGCAGTTGGAAACGCTCAGCGCCGTGCAGAAAGCCAAAATGGTGCTGGTGGTGCAGGATCCGTTCACCAGCTATTACGATGCGCAGGTGGTGGCCGATTTTGTCCGTCTGGTTGAAAAAGTGGGCTACCAGCCGGTACTGTTGCCGTTCTCACCAAATGGTAAGGCGCAGCATATCAAAGGGTTCCTCTCGCGCTTTGCGCGTACGGCGCAGAAAACCGCAGACTTTCTCAACCGTGTGGCGCAGCTAGGCATGCCGATGGTTGGGGTCGATCCGGCGCTGGTGCTGTGCTATCGCGATGAGTACAACCAGGTACTGGGTGACAAACGAGGTGATTTCCGCGTGATGCTGGTGCACGAGTGGCTGCCGCAGGCGCTGCCGGAAGCTCGTGAACAGGAGAATGGTGGCGAAGCCTGGTATCTGTTTGGTCACTGTACGGAAGTCACGGCGCTACCCGCAGCACCGAAGCAGTGGGCAGAAATTTTTGCGCGCTTCGGTGCGAAACTGGAGAACGTCAGCGTGGGCTGTTGTGGGATGGCCGGAACCTACGGTCACGAGGTAAAAAACCATGCCAACTCGCTGGATATCTATGCGCTTTCTTGGCAACAGGCGATCCAGCGGTTACCGCGCAACCGTTGCCTGGTGACCGGATACTCCTGTCGCAGTCAGGTGAAGCGTATTGAAGGCAGCGGTGTTCGTCATCCGCTGCAGGCGCTGCTGGAGATTATTGGATGATTTGGAAACGTCAGACAACGCTGGAACAGCTTAACCGCATGGGTGACGGCAATATGGTCGGACTGCTGGATATTCATTTTGCCAGTGTCACCGATGATACCATCGAAGCCACCATGCCAGTGGATAGTCGCACGCATCAGCCGTTTGGTCTGCTACATGGCGGAGCATCCGTGGTACTGGCAGAAACGCTGGGCTCGGTTGCCGGCTATTTGTGCAGTGAAGGCGCGCAGAAGGTGGTAGGGCTGGAGGTGAATGCCAACCACATTCGCTCGGTGCGCAGTGGTCGGGTCAGGGGGGTCTGTAAAGCGTTGCATGTCGGATCGCGTCATCAGGTGTGGCAGATTGAAATCTTTGATGAACAGGGGCGTTTATGCTGCTCCTCGCGTCTGACCACGGCGGTAATCTGAGATAGCCGCAGCGGGCTGAGGCTATTCTCGTTCAAATATAAGGGGGAATATATTCCCCCTTATATTCAGCAGATTTTATTGCGTTTCATCTTTGATTGTTTCGCTGGGACCATTCTTTTGTACTGAGGCAATTCCTTTTTTCGCCGCCTCCTTCGAAGAATACATTTCACTGGTGGCGATGGTTTCATGGTTATCCGCTTTTAGCAGGAAATACCATGGCTGTGAAACGCTTTTCTCAGATTTTTTAATCACGTAATAGCCCATTCTTAACTCCTTGCGCATTAGCACCGACCCCATGATATGTAGACCATAGCGGCCAGTGCAGCAAGTTATCGGCGTTAAAAATATAATTCATGAATTATTAACGCTACATATGCTACTATTTTAAGTACGAAATACTTGTGAGTAACGAAGAGGACGGAGTTAACTATGGGTATCATTTCCTGGATCATTTTTGGGCTTATTGCCGGTATTTTGGCGAAGTGGATTATGCCAGGTAAAGACGGCGGCGGGTTTATCGTCACTATCATTCTGGGGGTCATTGGTGCGGTTGTAGGTGGTTGGATCAGCACATTCTTTGGCTACGGTAAGGTAGATGGATTTAATTTTGGCAGCTTTGTCGTGGCGGTAATCGGTGCATTAGTCGTCCTGTTTATCTACAGAAAGATTAAGAGTTAATATACCGTCATCACACAGGTATCCTCATCGCCGTCGGCGAAGAAGATATAGACATTGAGCGCCAAATCCGACGCAAAATAGCAAAAAAGCTGCCACGTTAACTGGCAGCTTTTTTTATGTCACTGACATTGCCGGTCAATGATACCGGCATATGGTGCCGGGATAACTCAGGGCAGATCGGGTACGGGAACGACTTCCACGCGTACTTCGTAATGTTTAGCGCTACTTGTCGGAATCAGCGCGGCCAGCTTAGTAATAGTCTCTGCCGGGGTATCGGTGGCAACCGTTGCTGAGAATAATACCGGTTTTCCCGGAGGGAATGGTGGCGGTAGGTGCATGGGCATTGGGCCACGTCCTGGCGGCATATCCATCATCGGCTGTCCAGCCTGATTTCCGGCGGGAACAGGGTCGTCATTTTTATCTGCCGCAAATGCGCTGGCTGCAACAATTGACACGGTGGCTAACAGAGCAATGATTGTTCTTTTCATCTTCGTTACCTCGCTGGAATATGGCTGGAATCTTAGAGGCAACGTAATTGATGAACAATCCCACTGGGGGCGAATCCTCTAAAACTCCTCATTTCATAACGAATGTGAAGCTCCGATGTGGGAAGCAGTGGGAGGGGCTGGCCTAGTTCAGCAATACGCTCATCACCAGCAGTACCACCATGCACATCGACATAATACTGATATCTATCATCCTGTACAGACAAACTCCAGGTAAGCACTGCCTCCGACTCAGGGCCGAAAACTGTAGGAAATTTAAGCAGGAATTGTACATCAATTTACCGGTAGAGAAAAAACCTTTATTCCTGGTTTTTGTCCGAATTTAACATGATAACCGCTCGGCTTTACCAGATAACAAATAGCCATCCAGAAGGATACTTATAGATAATTCTAAAAGAACAGCTCAAATGGCGCCTTGTCGTCGAATGGCACATAGAACAAGCTATTGATTTGACTGTCAGTGCTCATCATGTTGAATGGACTGTTTTCGATTTCAAAAATAGGTATTTCCGATGCACCTTTCTCATTGCCCGTCATCTCTCCACAAAAAGCTAAATAACTTATTATTTATCAATATATTAAATTACAAAATAGTCGCCTGATAACCTGCAGACGAGGGTCTATGCTTATAAAAAGCGAGATAAAAGGGTGTGCAAGGGGAATATCCCTTCTCCGGCTGGGTTGAAGTGATAATCGTTATCATTAACATGGTCGTATGCCCTTATGGCGCTAACCAATGAGGTAGAGCGATGGAATTAGAGACAGGAACCTTCAATCCCGATGAATTTAGCTGGCGTGGTCTGACGATGACCTCTGCGGCAGCCGCTCATGTTCGCGGCCTGGTGAGTCAACAGCCCGACAAGCAGGGGCTGCGTCTGGGGGTAAAAACCAGCGGCTGCGCCGGTTTTGCTTACGTACTCGAGCTGATTGCCGAGCCGGCAGAAGACGACCTGCTGTTTGAGCTCGACGGGGCGAAACTGTGGGCGCCGCTGCAGGCCATGCCGTTTATTGACGGAACGGAGCTGGATTATGTTCGGGAAGGATTAAATGAAATCTTTAAGTTTCATAACCCGAAAGCGCAGCATGAATGTGGCTGCGGCGAAAGCTTTGGGGTTCAGGCGGAGTAACTATGTCTCGTAATACTGAAGCAACTGACGATGTCAAAACCTGGTCCGACGGGCCGCTCAATTATAAAGAAGGCTTTTTTACCCGCTTAAAGACCGACGAGCTGGCGAAAGGCATCAACGAAGAGGTGGTGCGCGCCATTTCCGCCCGCCGGAATGAGCCTGAGTGGATGCTCGCGTTCCGTCTAAATGCGTACCACGCCTGGCTGGAGATGGAAGAGCCACACTGGTTGAAAGCGCACTATGAAAAGCTCAACTACCAGGATTACAGCTATTATTCGGCGCCGTCCTGCGGCAACTGCGATGATACCTGCGCTTCAGAGCCAGGCGCCGTGCAGCAAACCGGACCCGGCGCCTATCTGACTCAGGAAGTCGAAGAGGCTTTTAACCTGCTGGGTGTGCCGGTACGCGAAGGGCGCGAAGTCGCGGTTGACGCGATTTTCGACTCCGTTTCGGTCGCGACAACCTACCGGGAAAAACTGGCGGAACAGGGGATTATCTTCTGTTCGTTTGGTGAAGCGATCCACGATCACCCGGAGCTGGTGAAGCAATATCTCGGCACCGTGGTGCCGGGAAATGACAACTTTTTTGCCGCCCTGAATGCGGCGGTGGCCTCTGACGGCACCTTTATCTACGTACCAAAAGGGGTGCGTTGCCCGATGGAACTGTCGACCTATTTCCGCATTAATGCCGAAAAAACCGGCCAGTTCGAACGCACCATTCTGGTGGCTGATGAAGGCAGCTACGTCAGCTATATCGAAGGGTGTTCCGCCCCGGTGCGGGACAGCTACCAACTGCATGCGGCGGTGGTCGAGGTGATTATTCACAAAGACGCCGAGGTGAAATATTCCACGGTGCAAAACTGGTTCCCCGGAGATAACAACACCGGCGGGATTTTGAACTTTGTCACCAAACGCGCGCTGTGCGAAGGCGAAAACAGCAAGATGTCATGGACGCAGTCAGAAACGGGGTCCGCCATCACCTGGAAGTATCCGAGCTGCATTCTGCGCGGCGATAACTCCATCGGCGAATTTTTCTCCGTGGCGTTGACCAGCGGGCATCAGCAGGCAGACACCGGCACCAAGATGATCCACATCGGCAAAAACACCCGTTCGACGATTATCTCGAAAGGGATTTCCGCCGGGAAAAGCCAGAACAGCTACCGTGGGTTGGTCAAAATTATGCCGACCGCCACCAATGCGCGTAATTTCACCCAATGTGACTCGATGCTGATTGGGCCGGACTGCGGGGCGCATACTTTCCCGTACGTGGAGTGTCGCAACGACAGCGCGCAGCTGGAGCATGAAGCCACCACCTCGCGGATCGGCGAAGACCAGTTGTTCTACTGTCTGCAGCGTGGCATCAGCGAAGACAATGCTATCTCGATGATTGTCAACGGCTTCTGTAAAGATGTCTTCTCAGAACTGCCGCTGGAGTTTGCCGTCGAAGCGCAAAAACTGCTGGCTATCAGTCTGGAACACAGCGTCGGCTAAGCGCCAGGCTTTACGAATTAAGGGAAACGAGATGTTAAGTATCAAAAATTTGCAGGTCGCCGTTGAAGACAAAGAGATCCTGCGCGGATTAAATCTGGAAATCCGTCCTGGCGAAGTGCACGCCATTATGGGGCCGAACGGCTCCGGTAAAAGTACCCTTTCTGCGACGCTGGCCGGACGTGAAGACTATGAGGTGGTCGGCGGTAGCGTGGATTTTAAAGGTAAAGATTTGCTCAGCCTCGCGCCAGAAGACCGCGCTGGCGAAGGCATTTTTATGGCCTTCCAATACCCGGTCGAGATTCCTGGCGTCAGCAACCAGTTTTTCCTGCAAACGGCACTCAACTCGGTCCGTGGCTATCGCGGCCAGGATGAGTTAGACCGTTTCGACTTTCAGGATCTCATGGAAGAGAAAATTAAACTGCTGAAGATGCCGGAAGATTTACTGACTCGTTCGGTGAACGTGGGCTTCTCCGGCGGTGAAAAGAAGCGCAACGATATCCTGCAAATGGCCGTGCTGGAGCCGGACCTGTGCATTCTTGATGAATCGGATTCTGGGCTGGATATCGACGCCCTGAAGATCGTCTCTGATGGCGTTAATGCGTTACGCGACGGCAAGCGCGCATTTATTATCGTTACCCACTATCAGCGTATTCTCGACTATATCAAGCCTGATTACGTCCATGTGCTCTATCAGGGGCGAATCGTCAAATCCGGCGATTTTACCCTTGTCAAACAACTGGAGGAGCAGGGCTATGGCTGGCTTACCGAACAGCAGTAACGCGTTGCAGCAGTGGCATCATCTGTTTGAGGCGCTGGGAGAGCGGCGAACGCCCGAAGCCCGCCAGCATCTCCAGCAGGTACTGCGCCTCGGTCTGCCGACGCGCAAACATGAAGACTGGAAATATACGCCGCTGGATACGCTGAGCAAAGGCAGGTTTGTCGCGCTTCAGCCGGGTACTTTAACGGCGACAGAGCGGGATCTCCGGGCGCTGTCGGTGGACGCATGGCGGCTGGTCTTCATCGATGGGTTGCTCAGCGAGACGTTAAGCGACAACCTGGCCGACAGCGGTTACGACGTCAGCGTGGAGGCCGATCGGCAGGGGTTGCCTGACCCGGTGCAGCCGGAAGTTTTCCTGCATCTCACGGAGAGCCTTGCACAGACCGTGACCCGAATCCGCGTAAAACGTCATCAGCGGCCGTCCAGGCCGCTGCTGCTCATGCATGTAACGCGTGGGGGGACGGGCGACGAGGTGAACACTGCCCACTATCGCCATCATCTTGAACTGGAAACCGGCGCCGGGGCCACGATTATCGAGCACTATCTGAGCCTGGATGAACAGCGCCACTTTACCGGCGCGCGTCTGACGATGTCGGTGGCGGATAATGCCCATCTGCAGCATATCAAACTGGCATTTGAAAATGCGCAGAGCAACCACTTTGCCCACAACGATCTCTTGCTGGGACGTGATGCTTCGGCCTTCAGCAGCAGCTTTTTGCTCGGCGGTGCGGTATTGCGCCACCACACCAGCACCCAACTGCTGGGGGAGAACGGCACCCTGCGGATCAACTCCCTGGCGATGCCGGTCAACAATGAGGTCTGTGACAGCCGAACCTGGCTCGATCATCGCGTTGGCTACTGTAATAGCCGCCAGTTGCATAAAACCATCGTCAGCGATAAAGGGCGGGCGGTGTTTAACGGTCTGATTAATGTCGCGAAGCACGCGATTAAAACCGATGGTCAGATGACGAACAATAATTTGCTGTTGGGGCGTCTGGCGGAAGTGGATACCCGGCCGCAGCTGGAAATTTATGCCGACGACGTCAAGTGTAGCCACGGCGCCACCATCGGGCGCATTGACAATGAACAGCTGTTCTATCTCCGTTCGCGCGGCATTACCCACCAGGCGGCACAGCATATGATCCTGTACGCTTTCGCCGCCGAGTTGACGGAAGCGATTGGCGATGACGCGCTCAGGGCGCAGATTCTGGCGCGAATTGGTCAACGTCTACCGGGAGAAAAAGCATGACATTTTCTGTTGAACGGATACGCGCGGATTTTCCGTTGTTTAGCCGGGAGGTCAACGGTCAACCGCTGGTCTATCTCGACAGTGCCGCCAGCGCGCAAAAACCAGAGGTGGTGATTCGCGCTGAGGCGGAGTTTTATCGCCACGGCTATGCCGCCGTCCATCGCGGTATTCATACGCTGAGCGCAGAGGCGACGGCGCGGATGGAACAGGTGCGCCAGCAGGCGGCGAAGTTCCTGAATGCCCGCTCAGCGGAAGAGTTGGTGTTCGTCCGTGGGACCACCGAAGGCATTAATCTGGTGGCCAACAGTTGGGGGAACGTGAACGTCGGCGCCGGCGATAACATCATCATCAGCGCCATGGAGCATCACGCGAATATCGTTCCCTGGCAGATGCTCTGCGCCCGGGTGGGGGCAGAACTGCGGGTTATACCGCTCACTCCGGACGGCACTCTGCAGCTGGATGCCATTCCGGCGCTGTTTGATGAACGGACCCGCCTGCTGGCCATTACCCAGGTATCCAACGTACTGGGGACGGAAAACCCGCTGGCGGCCTTGATTGCGCTTGCCCGGCAGCATGGGGCAAAAGTGCTGGTGGACGGGGCGCAGGCGGTGATGCACCATGCGGTGGATGTGCAAGCGCTGGACTGCGATTTTTATGTTTTCTCCGGGCATAAGCTGTACGGCCCGACCGGGATTGGCATTCTGTATGTCAAAGCGGCGTTGTTGCAGGCGATGCCGCCGTGGGAGGGGGGAGGGTCAATGATCGCCAGCGTCAGCCTGACCGAAGGGACGACATGGGCGAAAGCGCCGTGGCGCTTCGAAGCAGGCACCCCGAATACCGGCGGGATTATCGGCCTTGGCGCCGCGCTGGAGTACGTCAGCTCACTGGGGCTGGCGCAGATTGGCGAATATGAGCAGACGCTAATGCGTTATGCCTTGCAGGCGCTGAAGGCGGTGCCTGATTTGACCCTGTATGGCTCTGACGAGCGTCTGGGGGTGATCGCCTTTAATCTTGGCACGCATCATGCCTACGACGTGGGCAGCTTCCTGGATAATTACGGTATTGCCATACGCACCGGTCACCATTGCGCGATGCCGCTGATGGCATTTTACAACGTACCGGCCATGTGTCGGGCTTCGTTAGCGATGTACAATACCACGGAAGAGGTGGATCGCCTGGTCGCAGGGCTGCAGCGTATCCACACGCTATTGGGTTAAAGGAAGCAATCATGGCGGCATTACCGGATAAAGACAAATTGCTGCGCAACTTTAGTCGTTGCGCGAACTGGGAAGAGAAGTACCTCTATATTATCGAACTCGGCCAGCGGCTGGCACCGCTGAGTGACGAGGAGCATACTGCGCAAAATATTATTCAGGGCTGCCAGAGCCAGGTGTGGATCGTGGTAGAACAAGGGGAAGGCGGGGGGCTATCGTTGCGCGGCGATAGCGATGCGGCGATCGTCAAAGGGCTTATTGCCGTGGTCTTTATCCTTTATAACCAGATGACGGCCAAAGATATCACCGATTTTGATGTCCGACCGTGGTTTGAAAAAATGGCGCTCACCCAGCATCTTACCCCGTCACGATCTCAGGGCCTGGAAGCCATGATTCGTGCAATTCGCGCGAAAGCTGAAAATCTTAGCTAGAATAAACAGGTAGATTTCATTCTGTTACGTCAGGCCGGATGTGATGCCTGCCTGACAGCAGATCCTGGCGTTTTATCAGCGAAAGAAGGAATCTCAGTATGAAACGCGCGTCTCTTATCACCGTAGCCCTTCTGACAGCTCTCAGCGTCTTACACGGCGCCTGGGCGGTAGATTACCCACTTCCCCCGGCTAACAGTCGGCTCATTGGCCAGAATCAATGGTGGACGGTACAGGAAGGGGATCGCAATCTGCAGGCGATTGCCCGCCATTTCGATACGGCGGCGATGCTGATTCTCGAAGCCAACGACACTCTTGCGCCAGTGGAACCCAAACCCGGGACTGAGGTATTAATTCCCTCACAGATGCTGCTGCCGGATGTTCCTCGGGAAGGTATTGTCGTGAACCTGGCGGAACTGCGGCTGTACTACTTCCCACCGGGACAGAACCTGGTTCAGGTTTATCCGTTGGGTATTGGTCAGCAAGGTCTGGAGACGCCGGAGATGATCACGCGCGTCGGGCAGAAGATCCCCAATCCGACCTGGACGCCGACAGCGGGCATCCGTGCGCGTTCGCTGGAGAAAGGTATCAAGTTGCCGCCAGTGGTGCCGGCGGGGCCAAATAACCCGTTAGGGCGCTATGCGCTGCGTCTGGCGTATGGCAACGGCGAATACCTTATCCATGGTACCAGTGCCCCGGATAGCGTTGGCCTGCGGGTCAGTTCGGGCTGTATGCGGATGAACGCCGCGGACATCCAGGCGCTGTTCAGTCAGGTAAAAACGGGGACGCCGGTGCGCGTTATCAACCAGCCGGTGAAATTTGCGATTGAGCCGGACGGTAAGCGCTATGTCGAAGTTCATCGGCCTCTGACGCAGGATGAAGCGGGCAATACTCGTACGCTTCCGTACACGCTGCCAGCGGCCTTCCATCAGTTTGCCGGAGATAAGGCCGTAGACGATGCGCAGCTTAAGAAAGCGCTGTCCCGACGCGCGGGCTATCCGGTGGTGATCTCTGCAGGCAACGAGGCGGCGAACAGCGGAGCGCTGACGACGATGTCTGTGCAGAATGCACCGGTGGACGAAGCGAAAAGAGTGCAGTAGTGCGGGGGCAAGGGAAGAGCGGACAAAAAAATGGCGCACAGTGTGCGCCATTTTTATTACACAGGTACTATTACTTACGGTATTTAGTAGCCTGGTTGTCCAGACGCTGGTTAGCGCGTGCTGCGTCGTCTTTAGCAGCCTGGACGTCAGAACGGATTGCGTTCACGTCGTTGCTCAGCTGGTCAACTTTAGCGTTCAGAGTCTGAACGTCAGAAGACAGTTGATCGATTTTAGCATTGCTGGAGCAACCAGCCAGCAGAGTAGAACCCAGGATTACCGCGCCCAGTACCAGTTTAGTACGATTCATTATTAATACCCTCTAGATTGAGTTAATCTCCATGTAGCGTTACAAGTATTACACAAACTTTTTTGGGATGAGAATATTTTTTTACGGTAATACGCTTATTTTTGATCGTTCGCTCAAAGAAACATCGAATCTGGCGGATTAGTTTAAAAATCTTTGTGAAAACAGCACGCTTCCATCGGATTCATCTTAGATAATCTCTTATTAAATAGTAAATTCCGATTTGCATTTTTATTAAGAGTAGCTATTGAATGAATAAAAAAAAGCGCCTGCGAGAGGCGCTTTTTAAAACGAATTAACCTGTAAATGATTACAGCACGTGCACGGATGCCGTATTGGTGGTTCCGCTCGGGACCAATGCGCCAGAGACCATGACAACCACGTCGCCTTTACGCGCCAGTCCGCTCTGCAGCGCCAGTTCTTTGCCCAGGATGTAGAAATCATCGGTGGAGGAGAGCTGGTCAACCAGCAGCGGCACCACGCCTTTGGTCAGCACCAGCTGGCGGGCGGTGGTTTCATTGGTGGTCAACGCCAGGATAGTGGCATCCGGGAAGTATTTACGCACGGCGCGCGCAGATTTACCGCCCTGGGTTGCGACAACAATCAGCGGAGCTTCCAGTTTTTCTGCCGTTTCGACCGCACCACGACACACGGCTTCGGTGATCCGCAGTTTACGGTTGTCGTTGTTGAAATCCAGACGGCTGGTCATCACGCGATCGGTACGTTCGCAGATGGTGGCCATGATGGTGACAGCTTCCAGCGGGTATTTCCCTTTGGCGGATTCGCCAGACAGCATTACCGCATCGGTACCGTCGAGGATGGCGTTCGCTACGTCGCCGGCTTCTGCGCGGGTCGGACGCGGGTTTTTGATCATGGAATCCAGCATCTGCGTTGCGGTGATAACCACTTTACGCGCACGGATACATTTTTCGATGATCATTTTCTGGGCGAAGATAACTTCTTCAACCGGGATTTCAACGCCCATGTCGCCACGAGCAACCATGATGCCGTCAGACGCTTCGAGAATCTCGTCGAAGTTGTTCAGGCCTTCCTGGTTTTCAATTTTGGAGATGATCTGGATGTTTTCGCCGCCGTGGGCTTTCAGATGCTCGCGGATTTCGACCACGTCAGAACGCTTACGGATAAAGGAAGCAGCAACAAAATCAACACCTTGCTCGCAACCAAAGATCAGGTCCTGCTTATCTTTTTCAGCCAGCGCCGGCAGAGCAATAGATACGCCCGGCAGGTTAACACCTTTGTTTTCGCCCAGGTCGCCGTTGTTCAGCACTTTACAGATGACGTTCTTACCTTCGATGGCAGTGACTTCCATGCCGATCAAACCATCGTCAACCAGAACGGTGTTGCCGACGGACAGGTCGGCAGTGAAACCTTCATAGGTTACGGCGACGATTTCGTTATTGCCGACGACGGATTTATCGGTGGTGAAGGTGAATGTCTGACCCGCTTTCAGGGAGACGTCATTGCCGCCTTCCAGCTTGATGGTACGAATTTCCGGACCTTTAGTATCCAGCAGGATAGCCGCTGTCTTACCGGTTTTGCTCAGCACGTTACGCAGGTTCTTGATGCGTTGACCGTGTTCTGCATAGTCACCGTGAGAGAAGTTCAGACGCATGACGTTCATGCCCGCGTCCAGCATTTTGGACAGCATCTCTTCGGATTCGGTTTTCGGACCGATGGTGCAAACAATTTTGGTCTTTTTCATGAAAGTTTTAGTCTTTAAGTTGTGAAGGATATGGAAATCTCGCTCCGTAGGCGCACGGCCATGGAGTCAAACCTGTATTGCGAAAGTTGCTCTGCCACGCTCTAAGAATAGGTGACAACAAAAGAGCGTGCAGAAGAAAGTGTGCTGGCGGTTCAGCCCATGAAAAGAGGCAGTATTTTATGCGTTTAGTTGTGCAGTCCAATGCGCTGAAACCATTCAAGAAAGAATCGGGGGCATTATACGCCGCCGAAACAAAAAAGGAAAATGAAAACGACGTTTCATTATCTCCCATAAAAATGTAACAAAACCCAAACCATTTCAAATCTTCTTCGCAACATATTTTTTCATCAGTCGCCAGCAATAACCCCCCCTATTGTGCCGATTTACTCGCGGTTATCCCCTGGAAATAGCGCTCTGGTGTAAAAAGAGTGCGCTGGTTTGATTTATCACGAAAACATATCAATAATGATTTGATTGATAATGATAATTTGTGAGCCGTAAAGAATGGGAAATAAAGCCAGAGACGACGAGTTGTACCAGGAAATGTGCCGGGTGGTAGGTAAAGTGGTGCTTGAAATGCGCGATCTCGGTCAAGAGCCAAAACATATCGTGATTGCCGGGGTGGTGCGTACCTCGCTGGCCAACCCGAAAATCACCCGCTCAGAACTGACCAAAGAAGCGATGGCGAAGGTGATCCACGCCTTGTCTGGTCACGATTAGCCTTCCTGCTGTGGATTGCACAGGCTCAGGAAATCACAAAACGCAATACCGCTTTCACCGCAATATCGCAGTGGTGGGCGACCATCTCTGTATCGTCGATAGCCGGTAGCGGGTCGTCGAGGAAGAGACTGTTGAAGGTGTAAAAGTTCGACACCTGATAAAAGCTAAAGCTGCTGATCAGCCGGTGGACGTCCCGCGCCTGTAGACCTTCCTGAAAAATACCCTGCTGCTGCCCGCGTTGCAGAATATCCTGCAGAATCGACAGGGCGGTTCGGTTCAGCGGTTTCAACTGCCCTGATGACTGCAACCATTTACCGCGCTGCATATTCTCCATGCAAATTACCCGCATAAAGTCTGCATGGGTGGCGTGATAACGCACACTCCAGCGCACCAGTTGCACTAGCGCTTCAACCGGCGGAAGCTGTTCCAGCCCGAGCTGCTGTTCGGTTTCGCGAATGCGCGCATAGACATGCTGCAGTACCTCCTGGTACAGCAGCTCCTTCGTTTTGAAGTAGTAAACCACCATGCGTTTGGTTGTCTGCGCCTCGGTGGCAATTTGTTCCATGCGCGCCCCGGACAGCCCGTGTTCGGCAAAGACGACGATTGCGGCGGTGAAAATCCGCTTCTTCAGGGACTGCGCTTCATCATGAGCCACGACAGACATAACCACTCCTTTTTTCCGAGAGACAAAAAATACACATAATGATCACAAATTAGCAACCTTGCGTGGCACAAGTGAACCAAATGATTCATATTCAGGGCTCACGTCTGTTGATGACACGAGGACCTATGCTGCGCTCCATTGCCACCGTTTCGATTTCCGGCACCTTGCCCGAAAAGCTCCATGCTATTGCGGCTGCGGGTTATCAAGGCGTCGAAATCTTTGAAAACGATCTGCTTTATTATACCGGCACGCCGGCGGATATTCGCAATCTGGCGGCTGATTTAGGGCTAAAAATCACGCTTTTTCAACCCTTTCGCGATTTTGAAGGCGCCAGCCGTAGCCAGTTCGCGGCGAATATGGAACGGGCGAAGTGGAAATTCGCGCTGATGCATGAGCTGGGCTGCGACACATTGCTCCTGTGCAGCAATGTGCAGCCGGACTGTTCCGCCGATGTTGCGCTGCAGGTCGCGGATCTCGCCGCGCTCGCCGCGCTGGCAGAGCAGGAAAAGATCGTCATCGGCTACGAAGCGCTGGCCTGGGGAACACACGTCAACCGCTGGTATCAGGCCTGGGAACGGGTGAAAAGCGTGAACAGCCCGGCGTTGGGGATTGTCCTGGATAGCTTTCATATTCTGGCTCGCGGCGATAATTTACGGCGGTTGCATGAAGTTCCGGTGAACAAAATCACCTTCCTGCAGCTGGCGGATGCGCCGCTGATGAAGATGGATGTCCTCGAATGGAGCCGCCATTTCCGCTGTTTTCCAGGGCAAGGACAGCTGCCGCTGGTGGACTTTGCCCGCGACCTGACCCGCTGCGGTTACCGCGGCCCGTGGTCGCTGGAGATTTTTAATGACGGCTTCCGCGCTTCGCCGAACGGCGCAACGGCGAAAGATGGCTACCGCTCGCTACAATGGCTGGAAGAGCAGACCCGCCAACGGCTGGAAGGCAGCGGTACGTCGCTGTTTCACGCCGCGACACTGCCGGACTATCTCGGACTGGAATTTATCGAATTTGCCGCCAGCCCATCGGAAGCGCAGGCCCTCGGCCAGCGTCTGTCGCAGTTGGGGTTCTGTCAGGAAGGCTGCCACCGTTCGAAACAGGTGGCGCTGTGGCGCAACGGTGGCGCGCGAGCGATTGTGAACTACCAGCCGCACAGTTGGGCCGACCATTTTCACCAGCGCCACGGGGTCTCGCTGTGTGCGATGGCACTGTGCGTCAGCCGCAGTGCGGCGATTGTTGAGCGCGCCCGCGCTTATGGCTACGCCACCTGGCAAGGCGATGCCGGGCCTAATGAAAGCCCGATTCCGGCCATTTGCGCCCCCGATGGCAGCCTGATCTATTTAATCGAAGCCGGTGACGATATCTACACCCGCGATTTTCATCTGCATGATGCGCCGGCGCTACGCGATGACTACAGCGGCATCGATCATCTGGCGCTGGGGATGGAGGCGGAGAGTCGTGATAACTGGATTATCTTTTTCCGCACCGTCTTCGGTTTCACCCTCGAACATGAACAGACGCTGCCGGACCCATATGGTCTGGTGCGCAGTCTGGCGGTTCACAGCCCACAGGGCAATATTCGCCTGGCGTTGAATATCTCCCAGAGCCGCGCCACGCAGATTGCCCGGTCGGTGGCCTGCTACCAGGGCGCGGGTTTGCAGCACGCGGCTTTTGCCTGCCGTCACCTGGCGGGGACCCTTGACGACCTGCCGCAGGCCTGCGCTCACGCGCTGCCGATTCCGGCTAATTACTATGATGATCTGCTGGCGCGCTATGGCGAGTCGGTGGACGTAGCGACGCTGCAACGTCTGCACATTCTCTATGACCGCGATCCGCGCGGCGGGGAGTTCTTCCACCTCTATACCCGTCCGTTCTCGGCGGGGCGCTTTTTCTTCGAATTGACCGAAAGACGCGATGGCTATGCCCTGTACGGTGCGGCCAATGCCGCCGTTCGTCTGTCGGCGATGCAATACAGTTAGTAATGTATCAAATGGTTCGTTGAGTACAACATCGTCAATACAATAACAACATTCATCTGCACCCTATGACAGGAAAACGACTATGAACGCGTACAGCTATAACCACACGGCAGCGGCACAAGCTGCAACCGCCGTGCCGCGATCCCGGCGGCGGATTGGAATTCTTGCGCTGCTGGCTATCGGCACGATGATTAACTACCTCGACCGGACTGTGCTGGGGATCGCGGCCCCCAGTTTAACTTCCGAACTGGGGATTGATCCGGCGGTGATGGGGATCGTCTTTTCCGCCTTCGCCTGGACCTACGCGCTGGCGCAGATTCCCGGCGGCCTGTTCCTCGACCGTTTCGGCAACAAAGTGACCTACTGCCTGGCGCTGGCGCTGTGGTCGCTGTTTACGTTGTTTCACGGCATGGCAATAGGGCTGAAAACCCTGCTGCTGTGCCGCTTTGGGCTGGGAGTCAGCGAGGCGCCCTGTTTCCCGGTAAACAGCCGGGTGGTTAGCGCGTGGTTCCCGCAACAGGAGAGGGCTAAGGCAACGGCAGTCTATACCGTCGGGGAGTACCTCGGGCTGGCCTGCTTCTCACCGCTGCTGTTCTGGATTATGGGCAGTTTCGGCTGGCGGGCGCTGTTTATCAGCGTCGGCGCTGTCGGCGTGCTGTTTGCGCTGGTGTGGTGGCGCTGCTACCGCGAACCGCATGAAGACAAGCACCTCAGCCAGCAGGAGCGAGACCATATTGTCAACGGTGGCGGCCTCGTGACGGCGAGGGACCAACAAACAGCTTTCAGCTGGCCGCTGGTGCGTCAGCTGGTGGGGAAACGGCAAATTCTGGGCGCCAGCATCGGCCAGTTTGCCGGAAATACGGTGCTGGTGTTTTTCCTCACCTGGTTCCCGACCTATCTGGCCACCGTGCGTCATATGCCGTGGCTGAAGGTGGGATTCTTCGCCATTCTGCCGTTCCTTGCTGCTGCTGGCGGCGTGATGTTCGGCGGCTGGATCTCCGACAAGCTGCTGAAAGCCACCGGCTCGGCCAACATCGCGCGTAAGCTGCCGATCGTCGCCGGTCTGCTGATGGCCAGCAGCATTATTTCCGCCAACTGGCTGAGCAGCGATCTGGCGGTGATTCTGATGATGTCATTCGCCTTCTTTGGTCAGGGAATGGTCGGCCTGGGCTGGACGTTGATCTCCGATATCGCACCGAAAGGGCTGGGCGGTCTGACCGGTGGCCTGTTTAACTTCTGCACTAACCTTGCGGGGATCCTCACGCCGCTGGTGATTGGCTTTATCGTCGCGGCTTCCGGCGACTTCTTCTATGCGCTGATCTATGTCGGCGGCGCGGCGATGCTTGGTGTCGTGGCGTATGTGTTTATTCTTGGCGATGTCAAACGCATCGAACTATCGCAGTAAAGGAGCAGAGGATGATAATTAGTGGCAATACGCAGCTGATCGCGCATCTGGGCTATCCGACCGGCGGCTTTAAGGCGCCGATGATCTATAACCCGTGGTTCGCCCGACAGCAGGTGGATGTCAAAGTGGTGCCCACAGGGGTGAAGCCGGAGGCGCTGGCGACGGTGGTTCCGGCGCTGTTTACGCTGACCAACATTATCGGTGCGCTGGTCACGATGCCGCACAAGATTGCCACCTGCGGGCTGGTGCAGCGCCTCAGCCCCACGGCGACTATCGCCGGCGCCTGCAACGCCATCCGCCGCGAGGCCGACGGCACGCTGAGCGGCGATATGTTTGATGGCGACGGTTTTGTGCTCGGCATCCGGCGTAAAGGCTTTCAGCCTGAGGGCGCGCGGGCGCTGGTGGTCGGCTGTGGCGGTGTGGGGTCGGCGATCGCCGCTTCACTGGCAGCGGCTGGGGTGCGCGCACTTACGCTTTACGATAGCCGTGCCGATGCTGCGCATGCGCTGGCGAGCCGTCTGCGGCAACACTATCCGCTGCTGGATATCAGCCTGATGCAGCGCGATCCGCAGGGGCACGATCTGGTGGTGAACGCCACGCCGCTGGGGATGAAGGCGGGGGATCCGCTGCCGCTGGACCCTCAGCGCTTGACGCCCGGCACCTGGGTGGGGGAAGTGGTGATGACTCAGGCCGTTACGCCGCTGCTGCAGGCCGCGGAGGCGCGCGGTTGTCCGGTTCAGCGCGGCACTGACATGTTGTTTGAAATGATCCCAGCCTATCTGCGTTTCTTCAACCTGCCGGTAGCGACCCCGGAACAGCTGCGCGAGCTGGCGGAAATTCGCTACTGAATCGGCGGTGGTGAGGTTACTATATCGCTCTGTTTCCGGGTGTTTAGCGAGTAATCACGATGACCACCGCAGTCGTGCTGCTGGCGGCGGGGAGCCTGAAAGGGGCTTTTATCCCGCTGCTGGCACGTTTCCATCAGCGTACCGGTATTCTGGTCGAGGCCCATTTTGGTCCCGCAGGTTTGCTGCGTGAGCAAATTGAAGCCGGGGCGGCGTGTTCGGTATTCGCCTCTGCCAACCGTCAGCATCCCCAGGCGTTGCGCCAGGCCGGGAGAGCGGGGGAATGTCATTTGTTTGCCCGCAATCAACTGATGTTGACTGCCCGTCGCGCCGTCTCCGATGAGATGGCCGACTGGCTCGCGCTCCTCACTAACCCGCGGCTGCGTCTGGCAACATCAACGCCGGGCTGCGACCCTTCCGGCGACTATGCCTGGCAACTATTTGAGCGGATTGAAGCCCGCTTCCCCGGCGTCGGCAGCGCCATGATGGCCCGTGCTCAGCCGCTGGTCGGGGGACGGCAGTCACTCAGCGTCCCGCCTGGCGAGACGGCGGGAGCCTGGCTTATCCGCGAAGGGTTAACCGACCTGTTTATCGGCTATGCGCATTACGCCAGTCAGATGGTCATGGCTAACGATCTGCGGACGGTAGCGATTCCGTCGCCGTGGAATATCCAGGCCGATTACCTGCTGACGACGCTCGACGAGAGCGCCGGGGCACAGCGGCTGTGTCGCTTCATTCTCGGCGCTGAAGGCCAGCACTCTCTGCAGGCTACGGGTTTTTTGCCGGCTAACGCCGAATCGTAAACTGCGGCGCCAGCAGCGGTATATCTGAACCGGGGTGTTCAATTTTATGCACCACCAGGCCGTAAGCCCGTTGCAGATGAGCCTCGCTCAGCACATCCCCGGAGCGTCCCGCCAGCCACTCGCCGTCGGGCAACAGCAGCAGCGTATGGCTGGCGATCTGCAGGGCATGGGTGGGGTCATGAGTGGTGAACATCACGGTGCGCGACTGGCGATGGGCCAGGTCGCTGATAAGCTGCAGCACCACCTGCTGATTGCAAAGGTCCAGCGCCGAGCAGGGCTCATCGAGCAGAATATTCTGGCTGGCGCCTACCAACGCACGGGCAATCAGTACCAGCTGTTGCTGGCCACCGGAGAGTGAACGAAACGCGCGGTTTGCGAGATCGGCAATGCTCAACTGACGTAAAGCCTCCTCGACCCGTCGCTCATCCTCAATGTCCGGTTGGGCAAACAGATTGACCTGCCGGGCGCGGCCCATCAACACCACCTCACGTACCTGCCAGTTGAAGGCCGGGCGGAACGATTGCGGCACAATCGCGATGCCGCCTTCACTGTGGACACTCCCGCCAAGCGGCGGCAGCACACCGCTGAGGGTGTCGAGCAGGGTGCTTTTCCCGCGCCCGTTGGCACCGAGCACCGCCCAGGTTTCGCCGGACAGGCACTGCAGACTGAGCGGTTGGAAGAGCGGCTGACGGTGGCCGTAGCGCAGTGCTGACAGGCGAAGCGACATGGTCATCAGACCGCTCCCCGACGACATGCGTGGATCAGCAGCCCGCTGAACAGCGGAGCGCCGAGCAACGCGGTAATAATGCCGACGGGGATCTCCGCTTGGGTCAGCGAGCGGGCCAGATCGTCGACCGCGATCATAAATCCGCCGCCGAGCCAGAAGGCGGTGGGCAGCAGACGGCGGTGGTCGGCGCCGACCAGCAGTCGCGCCAGGTGCGGGATCACCAGCCCCACCCAGGCGATGCTGCCGCTGACCGCCACCTGGGCGGCCACCAGCACCGCGCAGCATAACAGCACGCCGCGGCGTAGCGCGGTAACTGAGACGCCGAGCCCGCGCGCGTCTTTCTCCTCCAGCGCCAGCAGGTTAATCCGCCAGCGCAGCGCGATCAGCAGCGCGGTGCTGACCAGTATCGGCAGCGCCATCAGCGCCACTTTGTGCCAGTTGGCGGTGGCGAAGCTGCCCAGCAACCAGAAGACGATATTCGGCAGCGTCTCTTCGGTGTCGGCCAGATATTGCATCAGGCTGACGAGAGCGGCGAAAAAACCGCTGAGAATGATCCCGGAAAGAATCAGCACCAGCGTGTTCTCCCGCCCCTGCAGCGCCGCAATCAGGTACACCAGCATTAAGGCCAGCAGGCCAAAACCGAAAGTGGAGGTCATCATCAGCACGTTGTCCATCCCCAGCAGGATAGCCAGCGTGCCGCCAAACGCGGAGCCGGAGGTGACGCCAATGATATGGGGATCCACCAGCGGGTTCTGGAACACGCCCTGCAACGTGGCGCCACACAGACCGAGCGCGCCGCCGGCCAGCAGCGCCATGAGCACGCGCGGCAGGCGCACCGACCAGACGATTTGCCCGGCTATGCCATCAGCGGGCGACAGATGCCCCAGTTGGCTGAACACTTCGCACAGGCTCAGGTGATACTGGCCAGCGCAGAGTGAGGCGACAGCAATCAACAAGGTTGCCAGCGCCAGCCCGCCTTGCAACAGCACCGGGTGACGATTACTGAGCATCCGGCGTCCACTTCACGCGATAAAATCGCTGGTAGTATTCCTGCGCTTTGCCATCCACATCCACGCCGTTATAGCGGGAAGGATAAAGCTTTTTGGCCATCCACAGTTCGCCGAGGGCCAACGCTTCCGGCATCGGGTAACCCCAGGCTTTGGCATACTCCGGCATCAGCCAGACGCGGTGGTGTTTGACCGCATCAATTCCTTGCCATTGCGGGTCGGATTCGATCTGTTTGACCACCTGCGGATAACGGTCCTGGACAAAGATCACCTGCGGATCCCACTGTAAAACTTGCTCCAGTGATACCTGGCGTGCGCCCTTGACCGAGGCCGCCGCGACGTTCAGTGCGCCGGCATGTTTCATCATCAGGCCGGTGTATTTGCCGGAGCCGTAGGTGTTGAGATCCGGGTTGGCCATATAGACGCGTACTCGCTGATCGTCGGGGATATCGGCGACCGGCGCGTTGGCCTCTTTACGGGCCGCAAATGCGGCGCGAATCAGCGTTTCCGCCTGGTTTTTACGATCGACCACCTCGCCAATCAGACGAATACCCTGCTTTAACCCTTCGTCATAAGCCTGCTCTTCGTCGGCCATCGACGGGTTCATCTTGTTTTTTTCACCCGCGGCGTCCTGGCGTAATGAGATAGCCACCACCAGGATCCCGGCATTCTGAATCTGCTGAATCATCGCCTGCGGCGCATAGTTGGCGACAAACACCACCTGCGGATGCAGCGCCAGCAGGCTTTCGATATTCACCTGGGTTAAATCTCCTGGCGTCGGCAGCTGTTCAATCCCCGGCATAAAGCGGGCGAAAGCCGGGCCGAGCTGTTTTTTCCAACTGCTCATCACGCCGACAATCTCATCGGCAGCATTAAGCTGCACCAGCAAGTTAAGGGTCTGATGCTGGAGAACGACGGCGCGGGTAATGTGATCAGGAAGCGTCACCTCGCGGCCAAGTTGGTCGGTGACGGTACGGTCGGCAAAGGCATGACCGGCAAACAGGCAGGCGCTGACCAGCGTCAGCCCCGGTAAGCAACGGGGTCGTTTTGACATGAGAGGACTCGGCTATGTGAGAAGAATCGCTATATATTAAAATATATAGCGTTGGCAGAAGCAATGCATACCGGCCTGTCTACCCATTCAGGACAAGTTTACTCGTAAAAAACCTCTTCTTCGGTCATTCTTGACTCGATCTGCGTGGCCACTTTTTGTAACGGCGCCAGATATTTCTGCGCCGCTTGCTCGAGACTCATCGCTTTCGCCATATAAACCAGATTCAGGCAGCCAATGACCCGCTGCTGGCGGCGGATCGGCACGGCGATGGAGGCGATTTTCTCCTCTTGCTGCCAGCCGCGAAAATTCTCGCCGTAGCCCTGGCGTCGGGTGCGCTCAAGAATGGCCGCCAGCTTTTCCGGCTCCCGCGCCAGCTGATACTCCTCTTCCGGACGCGCTGCGAGGAGCTCGATCATCGCCTGGCGCTCATGATCTGCGGCGAAGGCCAGCCAGGTGAGTCCCGAGGCGGTCAGCAGCAGCGGGAGCCGACGGCCGACCATCGCGCGATGAAACGACAGACGGCTGAAGCGGTGCGTGGTTTCACGTACCACCATGGCGTCAACATCCAGCGTGGAGATATCCGTCGGCCACAGAACTTCGCGCAACAGCTCCCCCAGCAACGGTGTGGCGAGGGCAGAAATCCAATGTTCGTCACGAAATCCCTCACTCAGCTGACGGATTTTGAGGGTTAAACGGAAGCTGTCATCAGATTGACTGCGGCGAACATAACCCTCTTCCTGTAGCGTCTCCAGCAGCCGTCTGACGGTGGTGCGATGCAGGCCGCTAAACTCAGCCAGCGTGCCAACCGTGGCCCCGCCATCGAATTTATTTAACAAATTAAGTAACAATAACCCCCGGCTCAATCCGCGGACTGTTTTGTAATCCGCCTGCCTGTTTTCGCGCATATTACCCCAACAAATATCCAGATAAACAATGATGTGCACCTGGTGCACATTCGGTGATGTTTTGATTGTAGCGCATACTGCCGACCCTATACTGACCTCACTATAAAAAAATATTCACATCTAATTAACAAGGTGCCAGGTGTCAGTTTGCCACGCCCGACACCTTGTCTGAGTCGTGAGGTTCTGAAATGACAACATCGAATCCGGATATTCAACCCGCTGTACAGCACACCGCCCAGGTCGCTATCGTCGGCGCGGGCCCGGTCGGCCTGATGATGGCCAACTACCTTGGTCAGATGGGCGTCAGCGTACTGGTTGTCGAAAAGCTCGACGCGCTGATTGATTACCCGCGCGCCATCGGTATCGACGATGAATCACTGCGCGCGATACAGGGCATCGGGCTGGTGGACAACGTTCTCCCGCATACCACGCCGTGGCACGCGATGCGCTTTCTGACGCCGAAAGGGCGCTGCTTCGCCGATATCCAGCCGATGACCGATGAGTTTGGCTGGTCGCGGCGTAATGCGTTTATTCAGCCGCAGGTTGACGGGGTACTGTACGAAGGCCTTAGCCGCTTTCCCCACGTGCGTTGCCTGTTTTCCCGTGAAGTCGAAGCCTTTAGCCAAAATGGGGACAATGTCACGTTGAATCTCAAAGGCAGCGACGGTGAACATGAAACCGTACGCGCTGACTGGCTGGTGGCCTGTGACGGCGGAGCCAGCCTGATTCGCCGCACGCTGAATATTCCCTTCGAAGGTAAAACCGCGCCGAATCAGTGGATTGTTATCGATATCGCTAACGACCCGCTCGCCACCCCGCACGTCTACCTGTGTTGCGACCCGGTGCGCCCGTATGTCTCCGCCGCGCTGCCGCACGGAGTGCGGCGCTTTGAATTTATGGTGATGCCCGGTGAAACCGAGGCCCAGCTTAGCGAACCGCACAATATGCGTCAGCTGTTGAGCAAGGTGTTGCCGGACCCGGATAACGTCGAGCTGATCCGTCAGCGCGTCTACACCCATAACGCGCGCATCGCCGAACGTTTTCGCGCAGAGCGCATCCTGCTGGCGGGCGACGCCGCGCACATTATGCCGGTCTGGCAGGGGCAAGGTTACAACAGTGGCATGCGTGATGCCTTCAACCTGGCGTGGAAACTGGCGCTGGTCGTGAACGGCAAAGCCGGAGAAGCGCTGCTGGATAGCTATCAGCAGGAGCGGCGCGATCATGCCAGGGCGATGATTGACCTGTCGGTGACCGCCGGTAACGTCCTGGCACCGGCGAAGCGCTGGCATGGCGCGGTACGCGACGGTATCTCATGGTTGCTCAACTATCTGCCGCCGGTTAAACGCTACTTCCTTGAAATGCGCTTTAAGCCAATGCCGCAGTATCGCGATGGCGCGCTACTGGCGGAAGGCGAAGGCAAAACGTCCCCGGTAGGCAAAATGTTTATCCAGCCGAAGGTCACACTTGAGGGGGGGCAGGTCACACTGCTGGATGAGGTGATTGGCGCGAATTTCGCCATTATCGCCTGGGGATGCAACCCGCTGTGGGGGCTCAACGACGAGCAAATGACCCGCTGGAATGCCGTGGGGGTACGGTTTATCCAGGTGGTGCCGGAGGTACAGATTCATTGCGACCAGGACAACGTGCCCGGCGTCATCCGCATCGGCGATACGCAAAATCGCCTGAAAAGCTGGTTTGCACAACATCAGACCGCCGTGGCGGTGGTGCGTCCGGACCGTTTTGTGGCCACGGTGGCTATTCCGCAAACCCTCGGTGCTAAGCTCGACGCGTTGGCGAGCAAGATGCAGCTGGCCTCCGCGCAGGCCGCAGCGCCGGTTGAACAGGTGGCTTGATATGAACGCTTATCTACATTGTCTCTCGCATACACCGCTGGTGGGCTACGTTGACCCGGAACAGGCGGTACTGGACGAGGTTAACCGCACGATCGCCGAAGCCCGGGCGCGGATTGCAGCCTTCGATCCGCAGCTGGTGGTGCTGTTTGCCCCCGATCACTACAACGGCTTTTTCTACGATGTGATGCCGCCGTTCTGTTTAGGCATCGGCGCGACCTCTATCGGTGATTTCAGCAGCGCCAGTGGTGTTCTGCCGGTGCCGACGGCGCTGGCGGAGGCCTGCGCCCATGCGGTGATGAAGGACGGCATCGATCTGGCGGTGTCTTACTGCATGCAGGTGGATCACGGCTTTGCACAACCGCTGGAGTTCTTGCTCGGTGGGTTGGATACGCTGCCGGTTCTGCCGGTGTTTATCAACGGCGTTGCATCGCCGCTGCCGGGCTTTCAGCGCACCCGCATGCTGGGCGAAGCCATTGGCCGCTTCCTCACCACCCTCAATCAGCGGGTATTGATCCTTGGCTCCGGCGGGCTGTCGCATCAGCCGCCGGTACCCGAGCTGGCGAAGGCCGATGCCCATATGCGCGACCGGCTGCTGGGCAGCGGCAAACAGCTGCCGCCGGACGAGCGCGAACTGCGCCAGCAGCGGGTCATCAGCGCGGCGAAACAGTTTATCAAGGACCAGAACTCGCTCTATCCGCTCAATCCCGTCTGGGACAACCGTTTTATGAGCTTGCTGGAGCAGGGGCGACTGGCGGAACTGGATGCCGTCAGTAACGAAGAACTGTCGGCAATGGCCGGTAAATCAACACACGAAATTAAAACCTGGGTGGCCGCCTTTGCCGCGCTATCCGCATTTGGCCGTTGGCGCTGCGAAGGCCGTTATTACCGACCTGTCCCTGAGTGGATTGCCGGATTTGGCTCGCTGAGCGCCGCTACGCAGAACTGAATTAACGGGAGAAGATAATGAGCTACCAACCGCAAACCGAAGCCGCCACCAGCCGTTTCCTCAACGTGGAAGAAGGCGGAGAAACACTACGTATCCATTTTAATGACTGCGGCCAGGGGGATGAAACCGTGATCCTGCTGCACGGTTCCGGCCCCGGCGCTACCGGCTGGGCCAACTTTAGCCGCAACATTGACCCACTGGTCGAGGCGGGTTATCGGGTGATTCTACTGGACTGTCCAGGCTGGGGGAAAAGTGATTCTATCGTCAATCGCGGCTCCCGTTCCGACCTCAACGCCCGGGTGCTGAAAAGCATCGTTGACCAGCTGGATATCAGCAACGTGCATCTGCTGGGCAACTCGATGGGCGGTCACAGCGCGGTGGCCTTCACCCTGAGCTGGCCGGAACGGGTTGGCAAACTGGTGCTGATGGGCGGCGGGACCGGCGGCATGAGCCTGTTTACGCCGATGCCGACAGAAGGCATCAAGCTGCTGAATGGCCTGTACCGCGAACCGACTATCGAAAACCTGAAGAAGATGATGAATATCTTTGTCTTCGACACCCGAGATCTGACCGAAGCCCTGTTCGAAGCGCGCCTCAACAATATGCTGGCGCGCCAGGATCATCTGGATAACTTCGTCAAAAGTCTGGAAGCCAACCCGAAACAGTTCCCGGATTTTAGCCCGCGTCTCGGCGAAATCCGCGCCCAAACCCTGATCGTCTGGGGGCGTAACGATCGTTTTGTACCGATGGACGCCGGGCTGCGCCTGCTGGCGGGGATTAACGGTTCCGAACTGCATATCTATCGCGACTGCGGACATTGGGCACAATGGGAACACGCGGAGAGCTTCAACCAACTGGTGCTCGATTTTCTGGCGCGGAACTGAGGAACCATGATGACTACGTTATCTCTTGAACAACTTGCGCAGCAGCTGCGTGAGGCCGAAACGCGCGGTCAGGCGATTGAACCGCTGCGCGATACGCTCGGCGTCGATAACGCGGAGGCGGCCTACGCCATCCAGCGGATTAACGTCCAGCACCACGTGGCGAATGGCCGCCGGGTGGTGGGGCGCAAAGTGGGGCTGACCCATCCGAAAGTGCAGCAGCAGTTGGGGGTTGACCAGCCGGACTTCGGCACTCTGTTTGCTGACATGTGTTATGGCGATAACGCCGACGTGCCGTTCACCCGGGTGCTGCAGCCGAAAGTGGAAGCCGAAATCGCTCTGGTGCTGAAACACGATCTGCCGCATGCCGATACCACCTTTGATGAGCTGTACGCCGCCATTGACTGGGTACTGCCGGCGCTGGAAGTGGTCGGTAGCCGTATCCGCGACTGGTCGATTGGGTTTGTCGACACGGTAGCTGATAACGCCTCCTGCGGCGTATACGTACTGGGTAGCCCGGCACTGCGTCCTGCCGGACTAGACCTGAAAAACTGCACAATGCGTATGACCCGTAATCAGGAAGCGGTATCCAGCGGGCGGGGCAGCGAATGTCTCGGCCATCCGCTCAACGCTGCGGTGTGGCTGGCGCGCAAAATGGCCAGCCTCGGCGAGCCGCTGCGCGCGGGCGATATTGTGCTGACCGGAGCGTTAGGCCCAATGGTGGCGATTAACGCCGGCGATCGTTTTGAAGCCCATATCGAAGGATTAGGTTCAGTGGCGGCAACTTTTGTCGCCGAAGCGGGAGGCAATCATGAGTAAATGCAAAGTCGCCATTATCGGCTCCGGCAATATCGGCACCGATTTAATGATCAAAATTCTGCGTCATGGGCAGCATCTGGAGATGGCAGTAATGGTCGGCATCGACCCTGAATCCGACGGTCTTGCCCGCGCCCGGCGTATGGGCGTCGCGACCACGCATCAGGGGGTGGGCGGCTTGATGCAGATGGCGGAGTTCGCCGATATCGATGTTGTCTTTGACGCCACCAGCGCCGGGGCGCACGTGAAAAACGATGCCGCGCTCCGTGAGGCCAAACCGGGGATCCGCGTTATCGACCTGACCCCGGCGGCTATCGGCCCATATTGTGTGCCGGTGGTTAACCTGGAGGCCAATCTGCAACAGGGCAACGTCAATATGGTCACCTGCGGCGGCCAGGCGACGATCCCGATGGTGGCGGCGGTGTCCCGGGTGGCAAAAGTGCACTATGCGGAAATTGTCGCCTCGATTGCCAGCAAATCCGCCGGGCCAGGAACGCGCGCTAACATCGACGAATTCACCGAAACCACCTCGCAGGCGATTGAGAAAGTTGGCGGGGCGGCGAAAGGCAAAGCGATTATTGTGTTGAACCCGGCGGAGCCGCCGCTGATGATGCGCGACACGGTGTATGTACTGAGTGAAAACGCCTCGCAGGAAAAGATACAAGCTTCGATCGCCGAGATGGCCGCCGCAGTACAGGCCTATGTGCCGGGATATCGCCTGAAACAACAGGTGCAATTTGACGTGATTCCGCATGATAAACCGGTCAATCTGCCGGGCGTTGGCCGTTTCTCCGGGCTGAAAACGGCGGTGTACCTCGAGGTCGAAGGGGCGGCGCACTATCTGCCAGCCTACGCGGGCAACCTCGATATTATGACTTCGGCGGCGCTGGCGACGGCGGAAAAAATGGCGCAATCAATGAACGATGCGGCGGGAGAAGCGGCATGAACGGTAAAAAACTCTATATCTCGGATGTGACGCTGCGCGACGGGATGCACGCGATTCGCCACCAATACTCGCTCGACAATGTGCGTCAGATTGCCCGTGCGCTGGACAGCGCAGGCGTCGACTCGATAGAAGTGGCCCACGGCGATGGCCTGCAAGGTTCCAGCTTTAACTATGGCTTCGGCGCGCACAGCGATCTGCAGTGGATTGAAGCGGCGGCGGAGTCGGTCAGCCAGGCGAAAATCGCCACGTTACTGTTACCTGGCATCGGTACTCTGCACGATCTAAAAAACGCGTATCAAGCAGGGGCGCGGGTGGTGCGCGTCGCAACCCACTGCACCGAGGCGGATGTTTCCGCCCAGCATATCGCCTTTGCCCGCGAACTGGGAATGGACACCGTTGGCTTCCTGATGATGAGCCATATGACCTCCCCGGAACAGCTGGCACAGCAGGCGCTGAAGATGGAATCCTACGGCGCGACCTGCATTTACGTGGTCGATTCCGGCGGGGCGATGAATATGTACGATATTCGCGATCGTTTCCGCGCCCTCAAGGCGGTGCTCAAGCCGGAAACCGCCACCGGGATGCATGCGCACCATAATCTGAGCCTCGGCGTCGCTAACTCCATCGCCGCGGTGGAAGAAGGCTGCGATCGTATCGACGCCAGCCTCGCGGGGATGGGGGCCGGTGCGGGCAACGCGCCGCTGGAGGTGTTCATCGCTGCCGCCGACAAGCTCGGCTGGAACCACGGCACCGATCTTTATGCCCTGATGAATGCCGCCGATGAACTGGTACGCCCGCTACAGGACCGCCCGGTGCGGGTTGACCGCGAAACGCTGGCGCTGGGTTATGCTGGCGTTTACTCCAGCTTCTTGCGCCACAGCGAAGTGGCTGCCGAGCGCTACGGCCTGAGCGCAGTAGATATTCTCGTCGAACTGGGCAAGCGGCGGATGGTGGGCGGTCAGGAGGATATGATCGTCGACGTCGCGCTGGACCTGCTTAATCGTCATCAATAAATCAAAGAAACGCGCGGCTGACAATGAATCAGCCGCCATTCATCTGCTCCGTTTGTCCGGATATCGCAGAGGTACCCTATGACCAAGACAACTACTGCAAACAATTCGCGCCTGATGTTAACTGTCGGGCTCTGTTTTATGGTGGCCCTGATGGAAGGGCTGGATCTGCAGGCTGCGGGCATTGCGGCTGTCGGCATGGCGCAGGCGTTCGCGCTGGATAAAATGCAGATGGGCTGGATATTCAGTGCCGGGATCCTTGGCCTGTTGCCCGGGGCGTTGGTGGGCGGCATTCTGGCGGATCGTTATGGGCGCAAACGTATTCTGCTTGGCTCGGTGCTGCTGTTCGGCTTGTTTTCCATCGCCACCGCCCTGGCATGGAATTACCCGACGCTGCTGCTGGCGCGCCTGTTAACCGGCGTCGGGCTGGGTGCGGCGCTGCCGAATCTGATTGCCTTAACCTCCGAAGCCGCGGGTCCCCGCTTTCGCGGGAGGGCGGTAAGCCTGATGTACTGCGGCGTGCCTATCGGCGCGGCGCTGGCAGCGGCGCTGGGATTTTTTGGTCTGGCCCGGGCCTGGCAAACGGTGTTTTGGGTCGGCGGTATCGTTCCGCTGTTGCTTGTACCATTCCTGATGCGCTGGTTGCCGGAATCGCAGGTTTTTCAACGCAGCGCGCAAGGCGCGCCGCTGCGAATGCTCCTCGCGCCGGGCAACGCCACCGCCACTCTGCTGCTGTGGTTGTGTTATTTCTTCACGCTGCTGGTGGTTTACATGCTGATTAACTGGCTACCGATGCTGTTAGTCGGTCAGGGATTCAGCCCCAGTGAGGCGGCAGGAGTGATGTTTGTCCTGCAGTTTGGCGCTGCCTGCGGTACGCTGCTGCTGGGATCTCTGATGGATAAACTCAGCCCGCTATGGATGTCGCTGCTGATCTACAGCGGTATGCTGGCCTCGCTGCTGGCACTGGGAACCGCGACGTCGCTTACCACAATGCTCTTCTCCGGCTTTGTCGCCGGGCTGTTTGCTACCGGCGGGCAGAGCGTACTTTATGCGCTGGCCCCGCTATTTTATCGCACCGAAATCCGCGCCACGGGAGTGGGAACCGCCGTGGCGATTGGCCGCATCGGGGCGATGAGCGGCCCGCTGTTGGCTGGAAAAATGCTGGCGCTGGGTACCGGCACAGTTGGGGTGATGGCCGCCTCAGCGCCCGGGATTCTGCTGGCCGGCGTGGCGGTGTTCTGGCTGATGAATCGACAAAAGCGCGCCGCGCTGGCCTGAGGATTTTCGCGTCTTGTCCGGGCTATCGGACTTGTAGCCCGGCTAAGCGAAGCGCGAGCCGGGGCAATTATGCACCGTCATTAAATGTTTGCCCCCCTGAGGAGAGTGGGGAGGGGGGAACCGGCGCGCTGTCCTCCGCCTTGCGCATGCCTCCGCTTTGGCATACGTTAAATTATCATCCATTCATTCTTCCGGGTATCATGCCTTTTACATCTTGCTTACTGAGCGATATCCCCGGTATCCGCTACGCCTTTCTCGACGCTCATGAAACCGCCGCCTTTCCCTATAGCGAAATGGCGCCGGTTAAACTGGTTCACAGCAATATCGTGCATGAGTATCGGGCACCGCAGGCGGAGCGACCCCACGCCGATGCGATGTTTACCGCCGTCAGCGGGCAGAAGGTGGGGGTGGTGACAGCCGACTGCCTGCCGATGCTCATGGCCTCCCGCGACGGGCGCTTTGTCTGCAGTGTACACGCGGGCTGGCGCGGCGCGGCGAGCGGAATCATTGCTAATAGCCTCGATCTCTTTGCCCGGCATGGCATAGCGCCGGACGAGGTGGTGGTGGTGATCGGGCCGCATATTCAGACCTGCTGCTATGAAGTTTCGGCGGCATTTTATCAGACGCTGCTGACGATGCCCGTGGCCGGGCTGGTCAGACAGCACCGCGATCGGCTGTTTCTGCACCGCCGCGTTCCTGAGCCTGCGGCGGAAAAAGCGCGGGCGACGGGGGACGACACGATGTGGTTCGATCTGCGGGCCTTTGGCCAACTGCTGTTGCGCCGCGCCGGGGTGGTGGAAAGTCATATTGAATGGCTGGGCAGCTGTACCTACTGTACGCCTCAGTCGCTGGGATCGTTCCGGCGGCGTACTCACTTCCCGGCGCAGAAAACGTTCCAGTACTCGTGGATTATGCGCGAGGCCTGAATTGCCCGGACAGGCCGCGACGGCGCTGTCCGGGCGTGGCGATACCATCAGAAGTCCATTTTCACCGTAAACTGCACTTCCCGCGGGCTGCCAATCTGGTTGCCGAGGTTGTTGGTGGCGATGGATGAGGTGTAGTAAGTCTTATCAAACAGGTTCTTCACGTTAACCTGCAGCGTCACCGGATATTGCAGCTTCATCTTATAGGCGGCGAAGACATCGGCGACCGCGTAGCCCTGCAGATAGTAATCCGCGCCGTTGGTGCCGGAGCGTTTGCTCAACGCGCGTCCGCCGCCGCCGATGGTCAGCGTATTGCTGTCGTAGACGTTATGGATGTCGTAGCTCAGGAACAGTGAACCGCTGTGTTTCGGTACGTTGGGCAACGGCTTGCCGGCATAGTCAGGATCATCGAGGACTTTCGCGTCGGTGTAGCCGTAGCTGGCAATCACGCTCAGGTTATCGGTAATCGAACCGGCCAGATCCACCTCGACGCCGCGTGAACGCACTTTCCCGGCGGTTTTGGCGACGGTTTCATCGCCGACGGCTTCGGTGTACAGTACATTGCGTTTATGAATGTCAAACAGCGCAATGTTGGCGGTGATACCGCTTAACAGATCAAATTTAGCGCCCACTTCATAGGATGTGGACTCTTCTGGCGGCAGATTGCCGATGTAGCTGGCGATCGATGACTGCGGCATAAACGACTGCGCAACGTTACCGAACAGCGATACGGTTGGCGTCAGCTTATACACCAGACCAAATTTCGGTGTCCATTTCTGGTCGCTGCTGTCGGTGTTGACGTTGAACGGACGTCCTTTTCCGGCGTACTGGGTGTAGTACTGATAGCGCATCCCGGCGACGGCAATCCACTTGTCGGTCAGATAGAGCGCATCCTGAACGTAGGCGGCGTAGCTCTCCTGCTGAATGCGCTGGTCGCTATCGGAGGCTGACACGGTGCTGCATGTGCCGATCGTGCCGTAGACCGGGTTGTAAATATTGAACCCTTTGACGTTCTTGCAGCGAATCATATCGGTGCGCAGCAGATCGTAATTCTCATAGGCGATGCCGGTGAGCACTTCGTTATAAAATCCGCCGACAACCACGTCGCCCTGCAGGTCTGCGCGGGTGGCGTGCATCTTCTGCGTCGAGCCGTGGGTGGCGTCAACGCGGCGGGTCAGATTGCCGGTGGCTGAATCGTAGGCTGTCACGCGGGCCTGGTTATCGTTGTAGTGATCCTGGCTGTAGCTGTAGTCAAAGCGGGCGGTCCAGGCATCGTTCAGATGATATTCGCCATTCAACTGCGCCAGATCGGAATAGCCGTCGGTCGTGTTAAACGGCTCGTCAAAACGCGTTTTCCGATCGACGTCGACTGCGTGACCGGTGTTGAGATCGAAGATCGTGCCGCGATCGAACGGGGTATTGTAGTTGCGATGGGAGTACGATACGTTCACCGTCGCTCTGTCGCCTGACCAGGTCAGGGAAGGGGCGATAAAGCTGCTTTTCTCTTTACCAAAGTTGCGCCAGTAATCCTCGCGTTGGTATTCGCCGATGATTCGGTAGGCCATCCGCGTGCCTTCGATGGGGCCGGTGACGTCAAACTGGCCACTGCCGCCGCCAAAACTGCTGGAAGTGGCGGAAACCGAGCCGCCGAAGGTTCTCTCCGGGCGCTTTGTGACCACGTTAATCAACCCGCCGGGGTCGAGAATGCCGTACAACGTGGAGGCCGGGCCTTTCAGCACCTCCACGCGGTCGGTGGCGGCATTAAAGCTGCGTGGCAAGACGGTGCGCAGGCCGTTGGTCATGATTGAGCCGTCGCGGTTAGCGCCAAAACCGCGGCGGGTAAAGGCATCCTGGGTACCGCCGAGGGTGTTGGTCTGGACAACGTTGGCAACGTTATACAGCGCCTCGTCAAGGGAGGTGGCATGCTGATCTTCCAGCACCTTGTCGCTGACGGTGTTCACAACCTGCGGAATATCCAGCAACGGCATTGATGTTAAGGTCGCCGTTGAGCTGGCAACCGGCTGATAGCCGTTGGTGTCATTTTGCTGGGCACGTCCGGCGACCACCGTCATGGTTTCGTCACCCGCCTTTTTCTCTCTGCTGGCGCTGTTTTCTGCTGCAATTAATCCCTGTGAGGTAAAAGAACCCAAAAATATTAGTGAAAAAAGAGCTCGCCCTTTCAGCGTCGTGAAAGGGATCGTTGATCGCGTCATTTATCTGTTTCTCGTGAACGAATCTGTCCTTTGCAGACAGAAAAAGCCAATTAAATCATTGCCCTTAAAAATATTATCTGCCTGTTGAGCGCGATGATTTGCGTTCAGGCATGTAATTGAGAATCATTCAATCACGAGGAGATGTAGTAGTAAATGTTATGTAAGATAAAAAATCAACAGTCGTCATACCGGCGTTTCTGACGCTGTTAATTACCAGCGTTTTTTGTATAATATTATGTTTTTTATACTAAAAATATATATTTATTCAGGCGGGTATCCGGGTGGTAAAGGTATTTTGTGTCTGGCGAAACAGAGTATTGACTACTACATTCATCCGCAGCATGATCAAAAGAGAATGAGATTTATTTTTGTTTGACTGCAGAGCGTGCTGGCAGATGCCACGCCGTTGCGGCGCAGGAGCGAGTTATGCCACAGCGGGTGATGCCTGCAGAGCGGGGAATCGTACTGGATTCCCTGTCGGCCGGATACGGCCAGACCCTGATTGTTAATGACATCCATTTGACGATCCCTCACGGTAAAATGACGGTACTGGCCGGAGCCAACGGCTCCGGAAAATCCACGCTGCTGTTGACGATTGCCCGCATGCTGAAACCGCTTGGCGGCAGCGTGTGTCTGGATGGTCAGATGATTCACTCCATGCCGACCCGGGCGGTTTCGCGTCAGCTGGGAATTCTGCCGCAGTCTCCGCTCACTCCCGAAGGATTAACGGTCTTTGAGCTGGTTTCTCGCGGGCGCTATCCCTGGCAGGGATTGATGCGTCAATGGTCTGATGCTGACGAACGGGCGGTAGAAGAGGCGATGGTGTTAACCGGCACCGCCGAATTCGCCCATCTGCCGGTAGACAGCCTCTCCGGTGGCCAACGCCAGCGCTGCTGGATTGCGATGGCGCTGGCGCAGGAAACACCGACGATCCTGCTGGACGAACCGACCACCTGGCTCGATTTGCGTTATCAGGTCGATATCCTCGAACTGCTGCAAACCCTGACCCGTGAACACGGACGTACGGTGGTCACCGTGCTGCACGACCTTAACTTTGCGGTGAACTATGCCGACATCCTGGTGTTCCTCAAGCAGGGGCGTATTGCTGGCGTAGTGGACGAAAACGCCCGTTGCACCCCGGAGCTTATCAAAACCGTCTTTGACGTTGAGGTACAAATGTCGCTCAACCCGCAGACGGGTAAACCCTTCTTTATGCCCTTTCGCGCGCGACAGGGGGACGCCCAATGAGCGCCTCCTCGTTGTTGCTGCTGCACCGCCGTCGCCAGGCGCGGCCAAAACGGGCGCTTTTGCTGCTGACATTGCTGCTGATTGTCGGTTCGGTGGTGCATCTGGGACTGGGCGCGCGCTGGATCGCACCGGAGACGGTACTCCAGGCGCTGTTGCACTATGACCCGCGTAATTTTGACCAGCGGATTATTGTCGAGCTGCGTCTGGTTCGCCTCGTGGCCGCGCTGTTGACCGGCGCGGCGTTGGGCGTCGCCGGTCTGCTGCTGCAAACGGTGATTCGTAACCCCTTGGGAGAGCCGCATATCCTGGGGCTGAATGCCGGCGCTTCTCTGGCGGTGGTGGGGACATCGGCGCTGGGTCTTAGCGGAATGACCTCAGGTCGCCCGCTGATTGCTGCCGGCGGAGCGGCTCTGCTGTTTGGTGGCGTCATGCTGCTGGCGACCTCCGGGCGCGGTGGGGCGACGCCGCTACGCATCACGCTCTGTGGCGTCGCACTCTCTGCCTTTGCCTCGGCGGTCACCGCCGCGATCCTGATACTGGATGAACAAACGCTGTTGGCGATGCGCACATGGCTGGCGGGCGATCTGGCCGGGCTCAACTGGTCAATCTTACGCGCGGCGGCGCTTCCGGCGCTGGCCGGGGGCCTGCTCGCGTTATTTATCGCGCCTCGTCTGAACGTTCTGGCGCTGGGCGATAAAGTGGCGCTCGGGCTGGGGGTGAATCTTGTTCAGACCCGCCTGTTGGGGCTGGGCGCCATTGCGTTGTTGTGCGGCGCGGCAGTGGCGATAGCCGGGCCGATCGGTTTTGTCGGTCTGGTGGTGCCGCACGTCATCCGTCGTCTGGTCAGCGAAGATCTTCGTCTGGCGCTGCCGCTGGCGGCGCCGGTCGGGGCGCTGGTACTGCTGTTCGCGGATATCGCCGCCCGCACTCTGGTGGCGCCGCAGGAGTTGGCGACCGGGGCGATGACCGCGCTGGTTGGCGCTCCGGTATTTATCTTTATCGCGGCGAGGTTTTTTAAATGAATAACGCGGCACGCCGTGCCGGTTTCCGCCCCCTGCGTGCGGGGCGCTGCCATCTGCTCCTGCGCCCGGCGGCATTGAGCACCGCTGCGGTGCTGATTATCGCTATTCTGCTTCTGGCAAGCTTTAGCCTGACGCGTGGCAGCTTCCCGCTGCCTGCCGGAACCCTGGCGCGTGCACTCTTCGCCCCGGAACATGTCGGCGAACAGCCGCGTTTTATCCTGTTTGATATTCGCCTTCCCAGGCTGCTGATGGCACTGTTGTGCGGCGCTATGCTCGGGCTGGCGGGGGCGGCGATGCAGAGCATCACCCGAAACGGGCTGGCGGATCCGGGGTTGATTGGCGTCAAAGAGGGGGCCAGCGTCGTGGTGCTGGCGTTGATTCTGTTCTTTCCCGCTGTCGGCCTGGTCTGGCGGCCGCTGGCGGGCATTCTTGGCGGGGCGCTGGTGGCGCTGCTGGTGCTGGTGCTGGCCCGCGATTGCTCGCGGCCGCGCTTCATTCTGATCGGTATCGGCGTCTCATGGACGCTGGCGGCGGCAGTCGGCATTTTTATGACCACCGCCGATGTGCGCGATGTGCAAACGGCGATGATCTGGCTTGCCGGCAGCCTGCATGCGGCAACCTGGTCGCTGTTGACAGTGGCTTTTTTGTGGGCGTTGCCGGGGACCCTGATTCTGTTTCTGACCGTCCGGGCGGCAGATGTCGCACAGCTTGGCGACCGTACCGCCGTGGGGCTCGGGGTACGCCTGCCACAGCTGACCCTGCTGCGCTTTTTTGCGCCGGTGCTGCTCACCTCCGCCAGCGTCTCCTGTGTCGGTAGCCTTGGCTTTGTGGGGTTGATGGCGCCACATATGGCGCGCTTTCTGCTGCGCGGTGGCCAGGTGTCGCTACTGTGCGGCAGCGCGTTGATTGGCGCGCTGCTGGTGCTGTTCACTGATACTCTTGGCCGTCTGGCCTTCGCGCCGCTGCAAATTCCGGCCGGAATTGTTATTGCGCTGGTAGGGTGTCCGTTTTTTATCTTGCTGCTGTGGCGTCGTCGTGACGCCCTGTAATGTTGAAGGGTTGCTATGCGTTGGCTTATTTCTTTGCTGTTGTTAGCGGCGGGTGTTACCGGCGCCGCTGCGGGTCAAACACAAACGTTTACCGATGATTTAGGGCGGGTGGTGACGGTGCCGCTGCATCCGCAACGTATCGTCTCGATGCACGATCTGGATATTACGATTCCGCTCATTGAGCTCGGCGTGCCGCCGGTGGCCAGCCACGGGCGCACTCGCCCCGATGGTAGCCACTATCTGCGCTCCAGCGCCCTGCTGACCGGGGTGGATTTTGATAACAGCACGATCCAGTTTATCGGCACCGCGGATATTGACCTGGAAGCGGTGGCGGTGGCGAAGCCGGATCTGATTATTACTGAACCGAGCCGCCACGTCTCCGTGGAACAGCTGGAGAAGATTGCGCCGACGGTCAGCATTGACCATTTGCAGGGCAGTGCGCCGCGAATTTACAGCAAGCTGGCGCAACTGACTGGTACCGGGGCGCGGCTGGCGATTCTTGAGCACCGCTATCAGGCGCAGATCGCCCAGCTCAAAGCGCTGGTGGATACCCACAACATCACCGTGTCGGTGATTCAGGCCAACAATGGCAAAATCACCGTTCACCACTCCTACCACGCGCTGGGACGGGTACTGCGTGACGCTGGGTTCCGTTTTCCGCCATTGATCGACAAAATCCCTGACGGACAGCGCATTGACGTCAGTGCCGAACAGCTGCCGGAGCTGGATGCGGATTTTGTTTTTGCCACCTGGCGCTCGGATACCGGCGGTAAACCGCAGGAGGAGTTGCAGGCGATGGAGGGGGTGATGCCCGGCTGGTGCGACTTTATGCGTGCCTGCCGCAGCGGCCATTATATCCTGCTGCCACGCGAAGAGGTTATCTCCAACTCGTTTGCCGCCCTGACCCTGATGGTGGCACAGGTGCAGTCGCACATTGCCGGTCGTCCGCTGCCGGAGGGGCTGAAATGAAAACGCCGGTGAAAAGAGACAAAGGGCGGGTCGACCTGTTCGGCGAACGCTTTCGCGCCCGGGCGCACCAGCTCTCGCCGCGCCTGCTGGCAGTCGTCAGCTATATCAACGACAACCGTGAAGTGGTGCTGGAACGCACGGCGATGGAGATCGCTGCGGCGACTCAGACTTCGGATGCCACCGTCGTGCGGGCCATTCAGGCGCTGGGCTTTGCCGGACTGCGCGAACTGAAACAGACCATGGAGCGCTGGTTTGGCCCCTCCATCACCTCATCGGAGAAAATGCTGTCAACGGTGAATTCGCTCTCCTGTGATGTGAGTTCGAGTATTGATTTTGTGCTGGAGGGCCATCAGCGCGTCTGTGAAGTGCTCTCTCGCCCCGCCAACCGCGCCGCCATCGCCCAGGCGGTGGCGCTACTCAGCGAGGCGCGGCAGGTGGCGATTTTCGGCATCGGGGCATCGGGGATTCTGGCGGAGTATACCGGCAGATTGTTCAGCCGTATTGGCTTACCGTCCTGCGTGCTCAATCGCACCGGTTTCAGCCTTGCCGAGCAGCTGATTAGTCTGCAGCGTGGCGATGTGATGATTATGATGGGACAGAAATCGCCGCATCGGGAAGGAATGACCGCGCTGCGTGAAGCCCGGCGACTGGGGATCCCGACGATTTTGTTGACCCAGGCGGTGGACTCGCGTTTCAGCCAGGAGTCACAGGTGGTGATCGACATCCCGCGCGGCGGCGATAACGGCCGGTTACCGCTTCACGGCACGGTGCTGGTGTGTCTCGAAATGCTGGTGCTGTCGGTGGCGACGACCACGCCGCAGCGGACTATGAAATCGATGAAGCGGATTAACGAACTGCATAAAGCGATTGGGAAGTCCGGCGGTAAACGCGGTTAACTACATGATCGTTCAAATACTGAAAGGTTTTCTGTTGCGAGTAATCGTGGTGATGTGTGTTTTTATGCAAAATAAATGCATAAAGAGAGGTTGTCATGATTAGGAAATGGATAAAAGCGAGTTGTCTGATGGTGGTTCTGACGGGCAGCGCGCAGGCGGCACAGGAAACCTACGTTGTCGGTTCTGGTGGGACCCCGTCCGTTCAAAGATGAAAACAGCCAGAAGCAGCTGGAAGGTTTTGATATCGATATCCTCAAAGCGAACGCCAAAGCAGAAAACTTCAATATCAGTTGGTGAATACGCCGTGGTAAGGGATCTTCGCCACCCCCGGCTCCGGTGACCGCGACATCATTATCTCCGGGATAACCATCACCGATAAACGCAGGCAGATGGTTGATTTTTCTGCTCCTTTGTTCCCGGCTGAGCACAGTCCATCGTGGAGCCGGCAGATTTCAAAGTGACCTCTCTGGCGACACTCAAGAGCGAGAAGGTCGGGGTAGTGAACGCCAGCACTGGTGATATCGTGGTCTCTGATGTGCTGGGTAAAAGCAGTACCTCCATTAAACGTTTCGATAATACTCCGCCGATGTTACAGGAGCTGTTTGATGAACCGACGTGCGCTGGACCCCGAACTGGAAGTGATGAAAAACCTCGCCCGCGAAGGAATAACGATGGTTATCGTCACCCATGAGACGGGCTTTGCCCGAGAAGTGGCTGATCGGGTTATCTTCATCGATCAGGGCGTTATTCAGGAAGAGGGCAAGCCTGAGTAGATCTTTACCGCCCCGGTCAATTCGCGCACCGCAGCCTGCTTACGCAAGGTGTTATAATACCCTTCGACGGCGCGCCATCAGGGGCAAGCCCGTGATGGCGCGCGCCGTTGGCCGCGCGGTTAAGGCTGCCTCTCAGGCGGTTTCCGTCTGCACATTGTCGTTGTCGTGGTCCTGGTGTTCATTTTCCAGCAGCGTTCTCTCTGTTTTCCCCAGGCACTGAATCAGCAGGAACAACACCCCGCAGGCCAGCAGGGTGACCAGCAGGCCATCATAGCCGGATACGCTGATCAGCAGGCTACTGACCACCGGCCCGGCAACGCTGCCCGCTGACCAGAAAAACCCCAGCAGCGCGTTGATCATAATGAGCTTCTGCCCGCTGAAGGTTTTACCGGCACGCACCAGCGAGAGCGTATACAGCGCCCCTGCCGCCGCGCCAAGGACCAGACACCCGATGATGAGCTGTATATGGGATGCCAGCAGGAAAGGCAGCGCCAGCAGGGAGAGGCAAAACACTACCGCGCAACTCAGATGAACGCGACGGATGCCAAATTTGTCGGCAACCCAGCCCAGCGGCGCCTGGAAGAAGGCATCGCCGGTTAACACAATGGTCACCAGCAGGACCGCCATCGCTTCGTTCAGCCCTTTATCCATACCGTAGAGCGGCAGCAGCGCCAGAATGCTGGCGTCAAAGAAGGCGAAGCAGAAGACGCCGGACGCCAGAACCGGTAAAAAGGCCCCCAGACTGCGCCAACTGGCGCGTTCAGAAAGGCTTTCGCGGCTTCCGCCTGGCAGATGGCGCAGCATCAGCAGACACGCGGCGCTCAGGCCGACGACGGCCAGCAGCACCCAGATTTGATAATCGGCGCCGGCAGAGATTAGCAGCGGCCCGGCCAACTGACAGCCGGTGAACGCCGAGGCGTAAATGCCGGTCAGGGTGGCACGATTTTTACCCGCCGCGCCGCCGGTTATCCAGCTTTCACCAAGCACGATGATCACCCCGGAGGCGATACCGGTCAGAAAGCGCGGCAGCAGTAACTGCAGCAGATCGACAGTCAGACAGGAGGCGATGGTGGCGAGCGCCAGCAGGATCAAGTTGGCCGTGAGCAAGGTGCCCATCTCAAAACGCCGGCACAGCGCCGGTGAGAGAAACGACGAGAGCATCATGCCTGCCGGCGGCAGCGCGGCCAGCAGGCCGACATATACCGTGTCTGTCTGTTGCTGTGCAAGTTCAAGGCTGATTAAAGGCACCGTATAGCCGGTGATAAATCCCACTAATGACGCGGCCATAATCATCGCCAGCGTGGGGGCAAGGCGATTCTGGTCTGGGTTAAACATTTTATTCCCGATAACGGAAGTCAACAGGTGGATAATCCGGCAAAGTGCCGATGACCCTGAATATTAATTAATCGGATGCGCGCTGTCACCGTTGAAATGACTATTAATATTGATATTCGTCTTCGGGCACCCGGTAAAACGCGTGTTCGGGTCGCCAGGGAGTGTTGTCAGCGCGCTGGTGAAAGGATATAACGAAGAGGGCATTCCGCCGGCGGTGGGCGCATGCATAGATAGAATGTATCCCGATTTCATACTCGTTCAGCGTTGATGCTGTGCAGGAAAGGAGTAACACATGGCAGTATCGCCTTCATCGATCGCCGAGGCCATCCGTTGGCGTCGTGATTTTCATGCCTGCCCGGAGCTGGGCTATCAGGAGCAGAAAACCTCGCAGCGCGTCGCTGAATTATTGACATCCTTTGGCCTACAGGTGCATAGCGGGCTGGCAGGGACAGGCGTGGTGGCCACCCTGGAGAACGGCCCCGGGCCGGTTATTGGCCTGCGCGCCGATATGGACGCGCTGCCGATTACCGAACTGGGTGACGTCAGCTACAAGTCGCGTAATCCGGGCGTGATGCACGCCTGTGGCCACGATGGCCACACCGCCATGCTGTTGGCCGCCGCCGCGCATCTGACGCAGACCCGCCGCTTTCGCGGGACGGTGCATTTTGTCTTTCAACCGGCCGAGGAGAACCTCGGCGGTGCGCGCAAAATGGTGGAGGAGGGGCTCTTTGTCCGCTTCCCGATGGACGGTATCTACGCCCTGCATAACTGGCCCGGGCTGCCGCTGGGGCAGGTGGCGGTTAACGACGGGCCGATGATGGCTTCGCTGGACGCCTTTGAAATCACCCTGACCGGCAAAAGTTGCCACGCGGCAATGCCGGAAAGCGGCGCCGATCCGATTGTCGCTGCTGCGCAGCTGATTATGGCCTTGCAGACGATCCCTTCGCGCCGCTTGTCGCCGCAGGAGTCGGCGGTCGTCAGCATCACCCAGATTAGCGGCGGTGAAGCGATTAATGTTTTACCGGACAAAGTCGTGCTGCGCGGCACCTTCCGCTGCCTCAGCAACCGGGTGCGCGAACGGGTGAGAGGGCTGATTGAACACTATGTCAGTACACAGCCGTCGGTCTCCGATGTGCAGGGGGATATTTTCTGGTATCCCGGCTATCCGGTGACCAAAAACCATTGTGCGGAGGCGCGAAACGTGCGCGATGCGGCGGTGGCGGTACTGGGAGAGGCGGCGGTGAGCGGGCAGATCGCGCCGTCGATGGCGTCGGAGGATTTTGCCTGCATGCTGGAGGCCTGCCCTGGCGCCTATTTCTGGATTGGCACCGATGGCGAAACGCCATCGAAACCGCTGCATAATGCCGGCTATGATTTTAACGACGATCTGATTGAACACGGCGTTTTGCTGTGGACGGCGCTGGTGGAAAAACTGCTGCCGGTCGGCTGACGCCGGCGGCGAAACCTGGCTGCCAGCCACCTCAAAGGGGCAGGGAGAGGCGGCGCCTCTCCCTTTACATTCAGGCGCTCACTGCCGCCTTCAGCCGTGCTTTCATGTCACTGTAGGCGCGCCAGGCAAACTGCTCTGCCCAGAGCTGGTCCTGGATGGCTTCTATCTTCACCGCGCAATATTTGGTTTCCGGCGTTTTCGACACCGGGTCGAGGTTGTCCTGAGTCAGCTCATTGCAGGCGCCGACCCACCACTGGTAGGTCATGTACACCGCACCGCTGTTGATACGGTCGCTGATATCCGCGCGGGTTATCACTTTGCCGCGGCGTGAGCTCACCCACACCAGCTGCCTATCGGCGATGCCCAGCCGCTCGGCATCGGCGCGGTTTATCTGCACGCGACCGGGCTCATCGGCAAGGGATTGCAGCGCCGCGCAGTTGCCGGTCATCGAGCGGCAAGAATAGTGACCGACTTCGCGCACGGTACAGAGCACCAGCGGATAGTCGGCATCCGGCGTCTCTGCTGGCGCGCGCCACGGTGCGGCAAACAGCTGGCCTTTCCCCGATGGGGTGTCAAAGCGGTTTCCTTTGTACAGCCATGGCGTGCCGGGATGATCGAGCGTCGGACATGGCCACTGTACGTGATTCATATCGCCCATTTTTTCATATGTGACGCCATAGAACAGCGGGCACAGTTCGCGCATTTCGTCCCAGATTTGCTGGTTATCGTCGTAATGCATCGGATAGCCCATTTCGCTGGCCAGCAGGCTGATGATCTCCCAGTCACGTTTGACGT